>DAOUEB010000020.1:0-30772 GCA_034430675.1 Dehalococcoidales bacterium | reverse complement strand
TGAGCTTCGCCGCCGCGGTGCCATTTACCGCACTTGCTGTAGAATCCCCAGGTGAAATTAACGTTGAACCCCTCCAGGTCTTCACCGTAGAGCCAGACGACCTCGTCGCCGTTACCCGGCCCCACTCCCATCTCCGCAGCCTTGATTGACCCGTACTGTTCACCGCCCGCCATTTGGGCCCCCTGCGCACCCATGGACTTGAAATTGGTAGTCATTTTCTTGATATATTTGCGGTATTTATCACCCCTGGTTGCGGAGGCTGATTTCGGCGAAACAGGCTCGGCCTGATATGCGTCGGCCAGGCCGATGGTATAATGGACGATAGGTCTTTCCAGACTTTTAACCGTAACCGGACCGTGCGGCAATCCTTTGGGAACAAGCACACACGAGGGCTCGTTGAAGACATGTTCTTCCTGTTCTTCGCCAAGCAGTACCGATATTTCCGCGCCCAGGTCAAAGATATCGGTGTTTTTCGTCCCTTCAAATACGAGGATTTCATCGTAGGGGTGTACCAGCATACCCTCCAAGGGATGGAATGTGCCGGGTTTTTTAACGAACCCGTAAGAGAAATGGGCGTTAAATCCTTCCAGGTCCTTGGCTTCCATCCAGACACGGGACTCGGCGTAGAGTCCCTTAGGCGGGTCCTTGATAATCACCGGTTTTATCAGATTGGCATACTGTTTCTCGACCATATTAAATACCTCCTTTACCGATTCTCTTACATGGCTCCACTACTACCGGCAGGCTGCTCAAGGGGAGCCTGCCTTGGTTACTCTACTTGCTTTTTACCGGGGTGGCCGGCCTTCCCGCGCCATGCGCATGAAGTTCCTTTCAGGGTCAAAACGGCCCATCGGTATGCCGCCGCCGACATTTAGCATCTGCCCGGTGATGTAAGACGACATCTCCGAGCACAGGAACAGGTTCGTATAGCCGATATCTTCCGGCAGGCCAACTCTCCCTATGGGCGTGAACTGTCCCATCTGGTCGAGCATGGCTCCTCTTTCGCTGTCCGGGACCATGGACAGGACGGGGTCCCAGAACGGCGACTTGATGGGGCCCGGCAGAATACCGTTGACGTTGATATTGCTGGGGCCCAGCTCGTAGGCCAGGTTATAGACCAGCCCTATGATACCGGCTTTGGCCCCGTGATATTCGACGGAGGGGCCGGGGGGATTGTAGACGCCCATGGAAGAAATCAGGACAATCTTTCCGTATTTCTGCTTCTTCATGTACGGCACGACTTCCTTGCAGAAGAAGACATGACCTTTATAATTGAGGTCCGTCATAAGGTCGAAATATGCTTCCTGGGTATTCTCGATGCCCATTTTAGGTCTTTCGCCCTCTTTGGGAGGCGTCATAGCCCTGCCTCTGATAACGCTGCCGCCGGCGGAACCTATCAGGATATCCACCTTGCCGAATTTCTTAACGGTCTGGTCCACGCAGGCCTTGATTTGCTTGACGTCGGTAATGTCACACTTGACAAACATGGCTTCCTTGCCTTTTTTACTGGCCTCCTCAGCCGTTTGCTTCCCTTCCTCCTCTTTAATATCGGCGATAACGCAGTTGCAGCCTTCCTCGGCAAAGATGAGGGCCGTAGCCCTGCCCATCCCCGTAGAACCGCCGTTGATAATGGCAACTTTGTCGGGCAGCAGTAACTTATTCAAATTATACCTCCCTACATATTTTTTAAAGGTTATAACAATACCCTGACGAGTAAAAACGTCATAAAACGACTGTATAAATTCTTAACGGCGCACACATTATAGACCTTAGCGCTCAGGATATCAACAAAGACTTCAACCTGCCTTGTACATCAATTTTCCAGCGTGATATAATCGGTCTCAGAAAAGGAGGTAGCTATGGCCATGAAGAAACTGGATTATTCAATATTTGAAAAATTCAATTTTGAAAGGAAACCCGTCGGCGTCAAGTATTCTCTGGGCAAGCCGGAAGGAATAAAACCGACGGACAAGCTCCTGGCAATTTGTGAGCTTCTGGCAGAGGCCCAGACCAGCGAACCTTTTTACATCACCGCCGACAACGTACAGTGCGGCGGGCAGGTAATGGGAATACAGGACTATCCGCCAATCATGTACAGCGGGCAGATTGGGCCGATGTTTTCCATGTTTAAAACCCCGGGCGCCAACCGGAGAATCTATGACTACGTTCCCCATCTGCCCAAGGATTCCGTCAAATATATAAGCTACGCTACCGTCGACCGGATGACTTTCGACCCCGACCTGCTGATTTTCACCGCCAACACGACTCAGGCGGAAATTATACTCAGAGCCAGCAGCTATTCCGACGGTAAGATGTGGCACAGCAAGGGAACGACATGCCTGGCCTGCGCCTGGATATACGCCCACCCGTACCTGAGCGGCGAAATTAACTATACTATCAGCGGACTCGGCTACAGCATGAAGGCAAGACAGGTATTACCCGAAGGGCTGTTTATTATCACCTTCCCCTTCGACACCATCTCTTCCCTGATTGAAAACCTCAATGACATGGAGTGGGAGCCTTACTGGTTTAAACTGGGCAGAGACGGATTTGTCGAAGAGGTCCAGAGAAGAGACAAAGAACTGAACGAACAGCTAGGCATAGAACAGATTGAAACAACCAAGCCCCTGGAAAAGAATAAGTAAGTCTATTAATCAAACCCATAACTAAAACGGCACCGGAGATTTATGTTTCCAGTGCCGTTTAGAATTACGGGTTGGTAATAACCGATGCTATTTCACATCAATCCCGGGCAAAGCTGCGCCATGCTTGACCATGGCCTTTTGCAGAATTTTACAGTCCAGCTTTCGCGGGCTGATACCCTGCTTTACCGCCAGAGCCGCCGCCGTCCCGGCAGCCTCTCCCATCGCGCAGCAGTGCGGTATCAGGTTCATACTGTCGTTGGCAATCTTGTCCGACGAGAAACTGCGTCCCGCTACCAGCAGTCCCTCCGCCCTGACCGGCACCAGAGCGCGGTAAGGAATATACGAGCAGGTATCGCCTCCCCCCGGCCCTATCTTCGGAATCACGGCTATGGTATCGTCAAATTTCTGGCTGGAATTCATATCGTCGCCGGTGACAACGTACTCACCGACAAGTCGGCGGCTGCCCCGCGTTCCCGTCTGGGAAGCCGTATCCAGGATAAAGCTGTTCTCAAAACCCGGGAAATTCTTCCTCATGAAGTCATGCCCGATACGCATCATCTTGCGCACGCTGACTTCCAGCTTGGTGAGGTCGTCAACGCTGGTCGAGCTGAGACCCGGTATCCAGTTGTTCACCCAGACAACGTCATTACGATGGCCCGCTATGGGCAATAAGAAGGTGCCGGCCGCTTTAGCAAGTTCACCCACCAGTTCCTGGGCCTTCTTAGGGTCCTTTTCTCGGAACTCGTTAAACTTCTTAAAATCGCAGTTCCCCACCCGGAAAACCAGCGCCAGCATGGAACTCCTGAGCTTGGGGTCGATGGCGCCATCGAATTCCGCCCCGGCGGACGGCAAAAGGTCGCCGTCACCGGTGCCGTCGATGATAACCTTGCCGAGTACCGCCTGCCGTCCCGACTTGCTTTCGAAGATAACTCCCTTAACGGCGCCCTTATCGACAATGGTCTGCGTGCCCCAGGAGTGGAGAGAAAGTTTAACCCCCGCTTCTTCCGCCATATCGTTCATGATGCATTTCAGCATTTCCGGGTCTACGGTCCAGGTTTGCCGAATTTTGCCGTCAACCACGGTGGAAAAGTGGTTTTTCCAGCGTTCCAGCACCGCGGGGTCGGTCGAGCCTATCTCCTCCCGCTTCGGACCGACATAGCCGCCGGGAATTTTTCCCAGCCTGTCCTGCCATTCCTGGCAGAGACCGGCTATCTGCTGCTCTTTACTGCCGTCGCTCATATGCGGGATAAGGATAACCAGCCCACCGCTGGCCATGCCTCCCAGGTGCCCGTATCTTTCAATGAGAATCGTCCTGGCGCCGTTCCGGGCAGCGGCTACGGCTGCCGAGTGACCCCCCGGGCCACCGCCGACAACGACGACATCAGCCTCATGGTAGACGTTAATTTCCCGGGACGGCTCGGTAATCGTTCGGGGAGATGAACTGGTACTCATGGTAGTAACCTCCTTGATATAGTGTTCAGCAGCTTTTCGGTGTCATTCCCGCGAAGCTTGCCCCGTACTTGATACGGGGGCGGGAATCCGGTACTTCCACTCTGTCATTCCAGCGCAGGCTGGAATCCAGCGGAGGGGATGAGGTGTTATTTGGATTCTCGGGTCAAGCCCGAGAATGACATTATTGAACAAACTAGGTAACGCGCCACCTCTCTCTTACTCTCAATCCGGCTATTCGAAGGCGTATAACTTGCCATCATATGAACCGATATACACCAAACCGTTAGTCACGGCAGGGGAAGAGGTAATTTTACCTCCGGTAAGGTAGTCCCAGAGATTATCGCCATTAGCTCTATTCACAGCGTAGATGCGTCCATCGTGACTGCCCACATAGACCGCCGAATCCGTAACCGCGGGCGAGGAAGTTATCGTATCCAAGGCTTCAAATGACCACAACACCTGGCAGGTATGCTCTTTCATGGCTAACAGGTTATAAGCGGCACCCAGATAAATGACGTCGTCCACCAGCGCCGGAGAGGAGCTTGTTCTTATTCCCCACCCCAGGCAGTGCTGCCAGACAAAGCCGGAAGCATCCGGAGGCCTCGGCGCCGCACCGTATATATAGAGCACTTCCCAGAATATTTTGAGTTCATTTTCAAAAGGCCAGTTCTTGGCCTGATAATCAATGGCATACACGAAACCTCTGGTATTGGTGATATAAGCGACTCCGTTACTCACTACGGGAGACGTTACGATAGATGAGTGCGTGTCAAAATTAAGGCGAAGCCGTCCGCTTTTAGCATTAAGGACATAGCAGGAGCCGTCCACAGAGCCGACAATGACAACCCCATCGATAACAAGTGGCGATGACACTACGATACTGTCCGTCTCAAAATTCCACAGTTCCGTTCCGGTCGCGATATCAACCGCATAAATATGGTAATCGTCAGACCCGAAATAGACCACGCCGTCAGCTACTGCGGGGGATGACCTTACGGCGTATCTTGCCCCGAAAGACCACAGCATGGTACCGGTGGCAGCGTCCAGCGCATACAGTTCGCCATCGTTTGACCCGCAATACACGACACCATTGACAACCACGGGCGAGGAGTCTACCCAGCTGCCCGCCTTGAATGACCAGAGTTTCTCACCGGTAGTCGCGTCAAGAGCATAAATATGGTAATCCCTGGAACCGACGTAGACAACTCCGCCAACTACTGCGGGTGAAGAATGGATGGCATCGCCCGTAGAAAAAGTCCACTTCAGTGTGCCCTGAGGTAAGTCACCACCCGGATTGATGCTACCGGTATGAGCCAGGTCATGGCGGAACATAGTCCAATCCCCACGCTGCGGTGACGATTCCATTTCTTCGGACAGCCCGAAAATGACGTCGGTGAACTGATATAAACTGAGAAACAATACTACCAGGAGGATGACGCCGAGCGTAGTCAGCCAGATAATCCTGCGGCGTCTTAACATTATTTGCCTTCTGCGCTCCAGGTCTGCGTGGTCTGTAAACATATTATCCCCAATAAAAATATTAGCGTTTATACGCTCATGCTGTCAATTTAACGTATGGAAACAATAGGTCCGGGACAGACCTGCCGTGTTACGTCTACCATGTCGGGCTGATGGTCTTAGCGACAGGCGGTTTAGGGGAACGCACGAAAAACATCAGTAGTGTAGCCAGGGTGGCGAACACAAGCGCGGTGATAAAGGCTATATTATAGCTTTCGGTGGTATCGAATACCCAACCGTAGTACACCGGGGACAGGAGTCCCATGGGAGCCAAGAAAGCTATCATAGTGCCGAGTATGAAGCCGAAAGCCTTCCTGCCGAAGTAGCGGCCGATTATAAGGATAACCAATGGCGTTACCGCCCCCGAGCTAATGCCATGACATGCCAGCAATATGTAAACCGACGGCAAATTCTGAAACAAGAGGAAAACACTTATGCCGATGACCTGCATCAGAAACGACCCGAGAAGCAGAAATTGGATGCGATTTTTTGAGACACGGTCGGCTATAAGCCCGCCAAAAAACCTGGCAGGGATGGTAAAGAATATCATCATACTCATCATACCGCTGGCTACGGCTTCTTTAATCCCCATGTCGGTTAAAAAGGGGAAAATATGCACGTTGAATCCGCCGGCGATAAAGTATTGCGCGCTGAGACCAACCATCAACAGCCAGTAGGTACTCGTTTTAGCGGCCTGCTTGAAGGTATACTCCCTCTCCTCCAACTTTGAGGCATACCCCCCGCCCCTTTCAGTTATTCCGCCTTTGTCTTCTTCCCCGTTTAGACTAACCTCAGCCCCGTCAGGGAGCAGGTTGTAGTATTCCGGGCGCTGCTGTTTTATCAACATGTAAGCAAACGGGACACTGGCAAACATGATGATACCCCAGAGGAGACAGGTGAAACGCCAGCCCTCTAACTCTATAAGCGGAGTAATCACCTGCAAAACAATGATGCCGAATATACTGATGAGGGTGAACTTAATACCCTGCGCCAGTCCCCTCCGGCGTATAAACCAGTCGTTAATCGACTTGTCACAGGCGACCGTCAGGCCGATATTAAGTCCAAGTCCTATCAGGACACCCCAGGCGACATAGTAATGCCATACCTCGGTGATATAGTTCATGAATATCATGCCAGTCCCGGCGATGCAGATGCCGAAAATAACAATCCACTTCGGACCGAACTTATCCGAGAGCCAGCCTACCAGCGGTGAAGTGATACCGCCTTCAACTCGTCCGATTCCGGCCGCCAGAGACGTGTAAGCCCGGTTCAGTTCCAGTTCGGTGGCAATGGGTTTGAAGAATACTGAAATCCCGTAGGTATTGAAGCCGTGACCCAGGCCGGATATGATGCCGATGTATAGTACGGACCACCATCCGAAGAAGATACGAGGGCCAGATTTTTTTCTTTGCGACAAGATGTTACCTCATTTCAAGAGCAAGAAATTATCTCTATATGCGCAGCATTGTGGAATATTTAAGATTGACAGAGCGCGGCCACGTCCAGATTATGTTCCCAGGGACTCCGGGAAATATGCATGGCCACAAAGGTGCTCGTCCGGACGATTTCCGGTATATTGGCGATGACATCCTTGACGAACTCATCAAACTCTTTAGGCGTGTGAAAAGCGAAAATCCCGATTATATCATAAGTGCCGGTACACCCGCACAGGTAATAAACGTTGGGGCTTTCTATCAGCTGCTGCTCTACGCGCTCGGCAGAACCCACTTTAACTTCAATGCACATGACACACATGAAATTGAGTCCCAGCTGCTCGGGATTGGGTATGGCGCTTATCTTCATCGTATTGCTTTTCACCAGGCCCCTGACTCTATTACGCACGGTCCCTTCCGATACCTCCAGCTTCCGACCGATTTCCCGGAAACTCTGCCTGGCGTCTTCCTGCAGCTTCCTGATTATTTTCTGACCGAGCTCATCCAGCATATCACACCTCCTGAACAGGGTTGAGTAAAATACCCTCTATAACTATACGCAAATTTGCATATAAATGCAAATTCAGATATTGGTTGCGCAATATTACAGGGGCATCGCCGGCACCAGGTTGAGGTCTGCGCATACGCACAATGGAGTATCTAACGGTAATATTGTTTTTGACAAAATTGATTTTAATGAATAAGAGGTATATAATAATTAATCATTCTTAGGAGGAGAGAGCCATGCCAAATAGCGTCTACAAGATAATCACACTGGTCGGTAGCAGTACCGAATCCTGGGAGAAGGCGGCCAACAATGCCATCGAAATGGCATCAAAGACTCTAAAGGACCTGCGGATTGCCGAAATCGAGGAGCTGGATATGCAACTCGATGACGGTAAGATCTTAAGCTACCGGGCCAAAGTTAGAGTCTCCTTCAAGTATCACGGCAAAGAATAAATCATTTTCTCCGCTTCAACTATTCCGGCAATCGGGGGAGGGTAGATTAACTCTAGCCTCCCTCAAGTATTATTAACGTCCTTGAAACCACTAATACCCTGCGGCCGCACTTACCGTCGCCACCGGGCCGCGGCACGGTCAAACAGCAAGCGCCTCAGCAGGATACTCCCGATATCCCGGCTCACTTTCAAATCTTCACTCAATCCGGCGGTAAGCCTTCTTATCATAATCAGTACATACAGGGCGGCGCAGCACCAGATTATTTCCGCCGGTTCGCCGAAGTACCAGCTGACAAACGGTAATATCAGAAAGCAGATAAACATACCCACCGGCAGACTCCGACTGTAAGGGCCGCCGACGATGGACTTGTCACCCGGTTTTCCGGATTTAGCTATCAATCGGGGGGCGGTCCTGATGATTAAAGCGATAACGACGGGGATAACAGCCACGAGGCCGGGTATGGGAATCAATGTTATGACCACAGCCAGGGCGATACTGTTGCCCTTTTCTCCATCGAAGCTCAAAAATACCGGCCACATCTGGCCGCAGACAGCGGCCAATCCGGCAATGGCAACAGTAGCCAGACCGAAATCGAGGCTTTTAGCTACCAGGACGGGCAGGGCTCCTTTGACAAATTCGCCCAGCACTCCCATAACCCCGACGATTCTACCCGCCCGATACCAGAGATTCTCGTGAAAATCCCCTTCCAGGTCCACACGGCGGAGCTTCGCCAAAAGAGGCAGATGCGGTATGGAACCGAAAATATAGGAACCAAGTACCAAAACTATATCAGCCCACATTTTATCTATGGTAAGAGGGTAAATAAAAAGACAGGTGAATGTCAATACGAAAAGGCCAGAACAACAGGTTCAGATGAACAAAAGGCTTTTCTGTCGCTGTAGCCGGGGTCTAAAGTCCCGCGGCGGCCAGAATATCGGGGACTGCTTCCTCCCTGCCGATAGCCATGATATGGACGCCGTCGCAGATGGCGTCTTTCTTCAAGGCGGCGATGGTACGTCCAGCAATCTCAATCCCTTTGGCCAGCATCTCTTCCCTGGGCACCCCGGTTAGTTCGTCAATCAGGTCCTGGGGAACGAAGATGCCGGGAACGTTTTCCGTCATGTACCTGGCCATCCTGGCCGAGGAAAGCAGGACGATACCGGCCAGTATTTTGGTCTTAAACTTACGGGCGTAATCCATGAAATTCGTGAAATTGTCCAGGTCGTAAATAGCCTGGGTCTGGAAAAACTCGGCGCCGGCCTCGACCTTCTTTTCAAACTTAATCAACTGCGGCTCGATGGGCTGCGCCTCGGGGGTAACGATAGCCCCGGCACAAAACTCCACGGCCCCATCCAGACTATTGCCCCCCAGGTCCTGCCCGTCCATCATCTGGTGGATTGTTTTTAGGAGCTGCAGGGAATCGAGGTCGAAGACACCCATGGCCTCTTTATGGTCACCCACCGGCACGGCATCGCCGGTGAGACAGAGGACGTTCCTGATGCCGCGAGTGTAAGCGAAGAGGATGTCGGCCTCCAGAGCCATGCGATTGCGGTCGCGGCAGGTCATCTGCATGATGGCCTCACCACCCTTCTCAACGACAGCCAGAGCGCCGCCCAGCGAGGGGAAGCGCATCACGGAGCTCTGGTGGTCGGTAATATTAATCGCATCCACCTTTTCCTTGAGAAGGTCGATATGGTTCAGGAACTTTTCCAGGTTCGTTCCCTTGGGTGGAGCGACCTCGCTGGTAATCACAAACTTACCGGATTCAAGGGCTTCTTTGAAACGCGATACCATTATCCTTACCCCCTCAATAAATCCTGTGACCTTCTGAGTCAAAGACTTTTTTAAAATATAATGCTAACATCCTTACCTCACTAAGTAATTTTGACGACTCTCGGTCTAGGGACGATGTTATGGTTCCGTGGCGGCTGGTACTGTCGCATCAGGTCAAGCCGTCCCTGCTCTTTCAAGCGATTATAGATGAGAGTCCAGGCACAGTCCTTCTCTTTATCGACCTCGCACTTGCCGTTATTGGTGCCGCCGCAGGGCCCGTTAACCAGCCCCTTGTGGCAGGCGGTAAGCGGACAGATGCCGGCCGTCTGGCCGAGAAGACACTGGCCGCACTGGGCGCAGGCCTCACGGAAGTAGCCGGGGGTCTCTTCCACGGCGATGAACAGGGTATCCAGGGCCGGAATCACCGGTTTGTTGATATACAGGTTCATCCGGTGCACGCCCAGGGCACAGCTCATCGATAGAATAGCGTCGGCGCTGCGAATGAACTGCTCGTTCTCCTTCATGGCCACCTCGGTCATGTCATCACAGGCAGTGGGAATAACCGTCGAGCCGGTAATGCGTTTGCCCATTTCCTGAAGGCGCTCCTTCATCTCCTCGACCTGCTCAATACCACCGGTCTTGGTCATGGTGGTGCAGGTGCCGCAGCCGACCACGAATATTCTATCCAGGCCTTTAAGGCCTTCTTGAATGTCTTCTATCGATTTCTGCTTGGTTATCGATTTCATAACAAACCCCTCCACTTTCTTTTGTCATTGCGAGGGCGACCTGCTCGCCGAACAAGCCCGCCTTCCAAAGCTCCTGAGGAGCGGCGGACAGGTTCTATGGCAGGCGAGAGCCCGAAGCAATCTCGAACATCGCCCTGACCCTTTTTAAGGGATTGCTTCGCTACGCTCGCAATGACAGAAAAACTATTAGGCAAATTCGTATCCTAGCTTTCAAGGTCGCACCTCAGGCACCGCTTCGCCTCACGCCTGGCTACATCTTCGGTGAAGCCGAACTCTATTTCCGTAAAGCTGGCTCTCCTTTCCGGCAACGGGAGCGTCTTCACTTCCGACCTGGTTTTTAACTCCCATGTCTCATCGAGTTCCGGAGCACCAGCCCCTTCAACCACCCTAGCTTTGCGGTCGTATATCTCGACCCGCGAATCGTCACCCCTGAGGTACTTGTCGATAGCGATAGCCCCCCTCCTCCCGGCGGCGACAGCCTCGACGACCATACCCGGCCCGGTAACGAAGTCGCCGCCGGCAAAGACACCGGGGACATTGGTCGCCAGGGAATTGCTATCGACCACCAGTGTCTCCCACCTGGTGCGCTCCAGGGCACTATCCGGAGGCAGGAAAGAAAGGTCGGGCGCCTGCCCCACGGCGGCGATGACCGTATCCGCTTCGGCGGTAAACTCCGAGCCGGAGATAGGGACAGGCCGTCGCCGGCCGCTGTCATCGGGTTCTCCCAGCTTCATGCGGGTACATTGCAGCCCCACGACCTTCCAGTTGTCGCTGGTTACCCGGGTCGGGCTGGCGAGGAAATTAATCTTAACGCCCTCGGCAATGGCCTCTTCGTATTCAACTTCGGACACCGGCATCTCATCGCGCGAGCGGCGGTAATAGATGCTGGTTTCATCGGCACCGAGGCGCAGGGAAGTCCGGGCGGCGTCCAGGGCTACGTTACCACCCCCGATGATAGCCACCCGTTTGCCCACCTTTACCTCCCTGCCCAGCCTGACATCCCGGAGAAACCTCAACCCGTAGTAAAGTCCTTCGATATCTTCAACTTCTCCCGGTATGCCCAGGCGCTGACTCCGCTGGGCACCGGCCGCGACGAAGACGGAAGCAAAGCCGTCTTTACGTAAATCCTCGACGGTGAAATTGGTATTAATCGGGGTATCGTACTTTATCTCCACTCCCCGCTTCACGATATAGTCGATATCCTGCTGGATAGCGGCATAAGGCAGGCGAAATTCCGGTATGGCTACCGAAAGCATACCGCCGCCCACGGGAAGGGCTTCGAAGACCGTTACCGGGTAGCCCGACTGCGCCAGGAAATAGGCACAGGCCAGGCCGGTAGGTCCCGCCCCCACCACGGCTACCTTCTCCTTCTTTGTTACGGGGAAAGGCTCAATTTCCCCGAACTCGGAGCCGTGTTCCGCATACCAGTCGGCGGCAAAACGCTTCAGTGACCTGATGGCTACAGGTTCATCCAGTTCGCCGCGGCGACACCGGCCCTCGCAGGGGTGGTGGCAGATACGACCGCACACGGCAGCGAAAGGATTGCGTTCCCGGATGGTCTCGATGGACTCTTTATATTCGCCCTCGGCGATATGGGCTACATACTTGGGGATATTGATACCCGCGGGGCAGGTATGCTGGCACGGTGATATCATCAGGGCTTCGCAGACCGCCGCCGGGCACTTCTTCTCCCTGATGTGCGCCTCGTACTCGTCGCGGAAATATTTGATGGTGGAAATGACCGGGTTGGGGGCCGTCTGCCCCAGGCCGCAGAGGGAGCACTCCTTGACGGTTTTGGCGATGGAAAGTAGAGAATCAATGTCCTCATCGCGTCCCCTGCCCTCGGTAATCCTGGTCAGTATCTCCAGCATCTGCCGGGTGCCCAGCCGGCACGGCGTGCATTTACCGCAGGACTCGGCCTGGGTAAAACTGAGAAAGTAGCGGGCTATCTCAACCATGCAGGTAGTTTCGTCCATGACCACCATGCCGCCGGAGCCCATAATCGACCCCAAACTGGCCAGCGTTTCGTACTCAATGGGCGATTCGATGAAACGGGCGGGTATGCAGCCCCCCGAAGGGCCGCCGGTCTGCACCGCCTTGAGTCGGCGCTCCCGCGGGATGCCGCCGCCTACTTTATAGACGATGTGGGATAATGGCGTGCCCATAGGCACCTCGACCAACCCGCTATTGGCAATTTTACCGGTAAGGGCAAACACCGCCGTGCCCTTACTCTTCTCCGTACCGATGCCGGCAAACCAGTCGGCCCCTTTTTCGATAATGACCGGTACGGCGGCCAGCGTCTTGACATTATTGATGATGGTCGGTTTGCCATCCAGGCCGGAATTGGCCGGGAAGGGCGGGCGGGGGCGGGGCATGCCACGTCGACTTTCAATAGAAGCTATCAGCGCCGTCTCCTCCCCGCAGACGAAAGCGCCGGCGCCTTCCATAATATGCACCGTAAAGTTAAAATCGGAGTCGAGGATACCTTTCCCCAGAAAACCCTTCTCCTGCGCCTGTTCGAGCGCCGTATGCAGGCGCTTCACGGCGAGCGGGTACTCGGCGCGGATGTAGACATAACCCTCGCTCGCGCCGATGGCATAGGCAGCAATTGCCAGCCCCTCCAGGACGGCATGAGGGTCGGCTTCTAAAATAGAGCGGTCCATGAAGGCACCGGGGTCACCTTCGTCGGCATTGCATATCATATACTTCTGGTCACCGGGGGATTTACGGCAGAACTCCCACTTGGTACCGGTGGGAAATCCCGCCCCACCCCGGCCACGCAGACCGGAATGCTTTATCAGGTCGATAACCTCTTCCGGCGTCATCATAAAGACGGCTTTCTTGAGCGACTGATACCCTCCCCGTTCGATATAATCGCTGATACGCTCGGGGTTGATGTGCCCGCAGTTACGCAGGACAACTCGCTCCTGCTCCTGGTAGAATTTAATATCCGAGTATTTCGGTATTGCTTCACCGGTTACCGGGTCGTGGTAGAAAAGGCGCTCAACCGGCTGGCCATCGCGGAGGTGGGAAGTAACGATATCAGCCGCATCATCTGCATCCACATGGGTATAGAAGATGCCGTCGGGTTCCACCACGACATTGGGTCCCTGCTGGCAGAAGCCGTGGCAGCCGGTAAAGTCAATCTCGGCTCCGGTTACGCCCTGTTTTTTAAGTTCTGCCCTGAGAGCCTCGTAGACAGCGTCGCCGCCACCCGAGATGCATGCGGTACCCCGGCAGACTAATACCTTGCGCTTTCGCGGCATATTACTCCTTCCCGCTCCTGTCAAATAATCGGGCTACTTTCTTCGGATTCATATTGCCGTAGGCTTCTTTATTAATCATAATGTTTGGCGCCAGCGCACAGACACCGATACAGGCGACCGTTTCCAGGGTATATTCCATGTCATCGGTAGTTTCTCCTTCGTCAACACCGAGGTGCTGCCTGACCAGCTTCAGAATAGTTTTTCCGCCGCGTACGTGACAGGCGGTACCCCGGCAGACCCTGACGATATTCTTACCCCGGGGCTCGGTATAAAGCTGCTCGTAAAACGTAATCACCGCCTGTACCTGGCTCGGGAACAGACCCAGGGCACCGGCGATAACGGGTATGCTTTCGGGGGGAATATAGCCGACCTTCTCCTGAATCTCCTGAACCATGGGTATCAGCGGCCATCTCTGCCCCCGGTAGCCGGCGATGATTTTATCTATCTGCTTCAGGTTGACCCTGGGCACCTTCTTTTGTTTAGCCATCACCGGCAGTCCTTTCCAGCCTCACGGCACACGACTTGAGCGCCGGGGCCTTAGCTTGAGGGTCCAGAACGGTATTAAATAGCTCATATACGGGGGTATCCGGGAAAGATATCGGCATGAAGAGCAGGCCTTGAGGCAGCGTGTGGCTGACTTTAACGGTTGTTAAAAGCTCTCCCTGCGTCGAGGTGACCTTCACGGTATCGCTGTCACCGATGCCCAGGTCGGCGGCATCGACACCGCTGATTTCCAGAAAAGCCGTGGGTGAGAACCGACTTAACCGGGCCGACCTTGAGCTCCGTGAGCCGGCGCCGAAGTGGTACCGGCTGGAGCCGACCATCAGGGTGAAAGGATACCCGTCTGTGGATACATCTACCGGAGGCGCATATTCCACGGGAGAGAACCGCCCGAATCCGCTGGGAAACAGGCCCTTATGAAGACGCCTGGTCCCCGGGCTATTGCTTTCAACATCGCCCCAGTCCATACCCATCGAATCGGTATCGGCGTAGGCAACGTGACGATAGAAGGGGACCATCTCCTCGATTTCCTCCATGACCTCCTGATGAGAGGTATAGGGTAACGGCGAAACCATCTTCTCCGCCAGTCGAAGCAGTATCTCCACGTCCGGCAGGCTGTCGCCGACGGGCTCCATAGCTTGATGAAGTCGCTGTACCCTCCCCTCAAAGTTAGTAAACGTCCCCTCTTTCTCGGCGAAGCTGGCCGCCGGCAGAACCACCGAGGCGTACTTGACCGTTTCCGTCGGGAACATATCCGTAACCACCAGAAAGTCGAGGGAAGACAGGGCTTTCCTGACCAGAGCCGGCTGCGGGAAGCTGGCCACCGGGTTTTCGCCCACGATGAGCATCCCCTTGACCTTTCCTTCCCTGGCCGCCTCCATCATTTCCAGAGCCGATAGTCCGGCTTCGGCTGGTAGAGAGCACCCCCAGCGTTCCTCAAACCTCTGCCTGTTTTGAGCATCATCGACGCTCTGGTAACCGGCGAGGAAACCGGGCAGGGCCCCCATGTCGCAGGCCCCGTGGGCGTTGTTTTCGCGTTGCAGGGCGAAGATTCCGCCGCGCCTCCCGGTATTTCCGGTAAGCATGGCCAGATTGGCAATGGCGGCGACGGCGCCGGTCCCGGTGACATGTTGAGTAATCCCGTTACCGTAGACAATGGAGGCTTCTTCAGCTCCGGCCAGGAGGCGTGCCGCCATCTGCACATCCTTCCTGGGGATACCGGTCAACTTTTCCACGTGGCCGGGGGTATAATTTTGCAAGCTCTTCGACCAGCCAGCGAAGTTATCCGTCATGCGGGTAACGAACTCAACGTCTAGCCTCTTTTCATCGATGATTACCCTGGCCAGACCGTTAAGCAGGGCCACATCGGTACCCACTCCGGGCCTGAGCCAGAGGCTGGCGAATTGAGTCAGCGGGGTATCACGGGGGTCGATGACAATGAGTTCCGCCCCTTTGTACCGGGCCGCCCGCTTGATGGCATAGGCCACCGCCGGTGCCGAGATTTCGGGATTGGCGCCGATGACCATGATAACTTTCGAACGCTCCAGGGCACCGAGCGAACCCGTCGTACCGGCATAGCCTATGGAAGCTCCCAGACCCGTGCGACTCGCCGCGCTGTAAAGTCGGCTGCCGTTGTCGATATTGTTCGTGCCCAGAACACCCCGCGCGAATCTCTGGAGCAGGTAGTTCTCTTCATTAGTGCACTTGGAGGAGCCGAAGACAGCCAGGGCGCCGGCTCCAAGTTCTTCTTTGATTCGCCCGAAGCCGTCGGCTACCCGCGACAGCGCCTCTTCCCAGGTCGCCTCCTGAAGCTCACCGTCCACCTTAATCAGTGGCTGGCGTAATCTCTGCAGACTGCTAATAAAATCGTACCCATAATTCCCGCGGACACAGAGAGCCCCCCGACTCACCGGACTGTCAACGGCCGGCCTGGCTTCGATTATTTTACCGTCTTTAATACCCAGACAGATGGTACAGCCACAGCCGCAATAGGGGCACACCGTGGTGACCACGTTCGTCGCGGTGCCGGTGTATATCCTGTCCTTCTCCATGAGGGCCCCGGTGGGGCAGACAGCCACACAGGCCCCGCAGAAGGTGCATTCGGATTTCTCCAGCGGCATGTCGTTCAGAGTCGCCGCCTTGACCATGGTGCCGCGGTGGATATAGTCGATAGCCCCCTCCACGACCAGCTCCTGGTCGACTCTGATGCACTTGCCGCACATGATACACTTGGAGAGGTCACGCTCGATAAAGGGATTGACCTCCTCGATGACATCCAGCTGCGGGATTCTCTGAAATTCAATGAGACCGATACCCATCTCCGCGGCCAGCTTGCGCAACTGACAGCGGTTGCCCTTGTCGCAGACAAGACAGGAATCGGGGTGACTGGCCAGCATGAGCTCGAGGATTTTCTTCCGGTGTTCCACAACCCTGGGCGAGTTAGTGTTGACGGTCATTCCCGACGCGATGGGGGTAACACAGGAAGCGTGTAAAGCACCGGAACGCTCGTCCTCTACCAGGCAAAGTCGGCAGGCACCCGTCGAAACGAGGTTAGGGTCATAACAGAGAGTGGGTATATAAACGCCAGACTCTCGTGCCAGATCCAGAATCGTCGTTCCAGCGTAACCACTAACCTCTACCCCATTTAACGTAATGGTAACTGCTTCCACTCACACACTCCGCTGGCTCTATTGCTTTGGCTGGAGCGATTCTATCCACGACTGGTCGCCCCGGGCTACCGACCGTATGCCGGTTAAAAGTCGGGAACTGGCAGCCGCTTTGGGAATGAAGCCCACGGCTCCCGCCTCGCGGCTGGCCAGAACGTTCTCTTCATCATCGTACTGGGTCAGCATCAGCACCTTGGCCGTCTTGTATTTCTGGCATATCTCTTTGGCGGCGTCCAGGCCGTTCATCACCGGCATGACAATGTCCATCACGACCACGTCAGGCACAAGCTCTTTGGTCTTGTCCAGTGCTTCCTTGCCGTTAACCGCCTCGCCAACCACCTGCATATCCCGCTGCAGGTTGAGTACGGACCTGATGCCGTCTCTGACAACGGCGTGGTCGTCCACAATCAACACCCTTATCTTCTTCGTCGCCCTGTCCAGCAATTTCTGGATACGGGGTATCAGCGCCACCGGCTCGACAGGCTTGGCCAGGAAGTCCTCGGCATCACACTGCATCCCCTCATCCATTCTCCAGCCCTTGAGCAGCTGTTTCTCCGGCGGGGCATTGATAACCATGATGGGGAGGTTGCTAAACCCCAGGGTCTGCTTCATCCACTTGTGGAACAGGAAAGCGTCGCCCCGGGGCATGATAGTGCCCAGGACAATCATATCAGGCTCATGGGAGCGGACCATTTTCTCAGCCTGCTCACGGTCATAGGCGGTGACTACAGAGTAAGCTTCATTTTCCAGAGTCTTTTTCAAATCTTCTGTGAAATCAAGGTCATCATCTATAATCAGAATCGTGGTTTTCTTTTCCATTTTAAGCCTCCTTTCACCGGAAGCGCTTATAAATAAAACTATAAGCTATCTGTGAATAAAGAGAAATGGGGAATTTACCCTGATGGTGCGGGTTGAAACCCCTGAGTTTCACGGAATTTTCCCCTGGAAATTAAGGCATGAAAGAGAGGCGTATCTCGTTGATCAGAGGGAGTGATAAAAGAAAATAAGACAGGGGTGAGGTTAGATGCTTATGATGCCTTTGCGCAGTGCGTATTTGACCAGGTCGATGCGATTATGAATGCCGAGCTTGGACATGAGATTCGTCTTATGCCCTTCCACTGTTTTGGGTGTAATCACCAGCATCTCAGCTATTTCCTGGTTACTATACCCTTCGGCCAGTAACTTGAGTATCTCCCGTTCCCGTCCCGTCAAATTGTTATAGGGGTCTTGCCTGCTTCGTTCGCCGGCCGTATGCTGGAAGTTTTCCACCAGGAGCCTGGCTACTGATGGTGACAGGAAAGAATCACCCCGGTAGACCGACCTGATGCCGGAGGCGAGCTCGGAAGAGGCCCCCGCCTTGCTGATGAGGCCGGAGGCGCCTGATTCAAGGACCGGAAAGACATACTCCTTATCGTCATGCTGGGTGACAACCAGTACCTTTGTTTTGGGGAACTCCTTGCTTATCCGGCGGGTGGCTTCCAGGCCTCCCATGATGGGCATGGCGATATCCATGAGCACCACATCAGGATGCAACTCGCTGACCATTTTCAGCGCTTCATTACCGTTGGTCGCCTCACCTACTACCTCAATATCCCCGGCAAGGGCAAGTAAAGCAGAGATGCCATCCCGCACGATGGTATGGTCGTCAACTACCAGTACCCTTATTTTTTGCATACCCGATTTCCTGACCTATCGGTATACTAGCCCAGACGGTGGTCCCTTTCTCTATCTTGGATTCAATCCCACTGGTGCCGCCAAGAAAACCTATCCTTTCTCTCATGCTGAATAAACCGCGTCCCCGTCCGCTTTCCTCGACATCGGTAATCTCGGAAACGTCGAATCCCTGTCCGTCATCGCTTATCTTTATCGAAAATTCATCCGGCCGGAATTCCAGTAAAACGGTAACGTTCCTGGCTTTAGAATGCTGGGCGATGTTGCCTATGGCTCCCTGGACAAAGCGAAAAAGTGCCGCTTCAACCTCAGGAGGAAACCTCATCTCGGTCCCCCTGGTCTCCATCGAAACGTCAATTTCCAGAGGCTGCAACCTGGTCTCGGCGTGCTGGCGGACGGCCGGAACCAGCCCCAGCGTATCCAGCAGCGCCGGGTGGAGATTGGAAATCAGCCGGCTTACCTCGTTATGCACCTGCACGGTCAACGATTGCACTTTCTTCAATCCGGCCATGAACTCATCGTCCTGTTTGCCAGACATTTCCGACAATTCTATTAACGCCTGTAACTGGAGGGCTATACCCGAGAGCGACTGACTGGTCTCGTCGTGCAGCTCGCGGGCAATTCTCCTGCGCTCCTCCTCCTCGGCCACGAGGTTCTGCCTGGCGAGCCTGCGCAACCTTTCACGCGCTCCCCTCAGTCGTTCATAGAGCCGGGCATGCTCGATAGCGATACCCAGCTGGTCACCGATGGCGTATAACAGGTGCACGTCATTGGTGGTGAACTTACGTGGCACACGACTGGCCACATACAGGACACCCAGGACATTGTCTTTAGCCCGGAGAGGCACACAGATAAACGCCTTGAGGCCTTCGTCGATAATCAGTTCTCGATGCGCCACCCGTGGGTCTTTAGAGATATCTTCCAGGAGAACTGCCTTGCCACCCTGGGCGACGCTTCCGGTAATCCCCTCACCGAGACTGGTAATGACATTATCGACGAATTCTTTACTCAGTCCCCTGTGGACAATGTGCGAGAGATTCTGGGTGTCTTCGTCGATGAGCAGGATTTCACCGATGGTCCCGTTCATAATGTCCAGGGCGCTATCAAGGCCGACACCAAGAATAGCGTCAAGGTCCCACAGTCCGCTCAGCGCCGCCGAGATTCTACTTAAGACCACAACCCCGGGCTGCTGTCCCTCCGCTTTTGCCTTTGACCCGCGTGCGTTTGCCTTAGCTAATTCAGACGATTCCATTTTTCTGAAACTCAGCTGCCTTGTGATTGGTGTGTATAGATGTGTATAAATTAGACTATATAAAATCCGGTCGACTTGTCAAACAATACATACACATTGTTTGAAAATGTAGAGCCGGGGCGATGGACCCGAACGATTTTTACCGCGTGATACCGGGCGAAGTCCAGGCCAACGACCTGGCGATGTCGCCCGCCGGCATACCGGTTGAAGCCCTGTTGATAAAGCTGTCCACCCTCTCTATGTTTATGATGCTATTTTTCTTCTCGAAAAACAGAAAGCGATTATTCGCCCATGAATTGCAGGATAACCTGTCTCGACCTGGCTCTATTATCAAATTCAATCAAGACTACCTGCTGGTACTGACCCAATACCAGCCTTTTATTGGCCATAGGGATAACTAAAGACGGCCCCATCAATGAAGCCCGAACATGAGAATAGGCGTTATTCTCTTCCCAGAGAAACTTATGCTTGTAGGCAATATCCCTAGGAACCAGGCGCGACCATATCTTTTTGAAGTCGGAAATCAGTCCTTCTTCATATTCGATTGTCGCCAGTGCCGCCGTCGTGCCGGGAAGAAAAAGGGTAACAATCCCGTTGGCAACGTATTCTTCGGCGGCCTGCTGGTGGACTTGCGGGGTGATATTGATGACAGAGACGTAAGCTTCATCCGCCGATGCATTTGTATCCAGGTTTATTTTCCTGGTAGTTATAATCATGTTTACCTCCAGAAATGTATAATTGGCTGCAGTATACTCTAGTCAAGCCGCTAACAAATTACCCCTATTCTACCACAATAGTAGCCGCTGATAGTCATATCAAACCAGCTCCGTAATGACAAACCCGATGAGAGAAGCGAAGGCGATGGGCGGTAAAGCGGGCACGGGCTTATCCTTGAGCCAGAGCAGTTGAATCAGGAAAGCTCCCATAAGCCCCACCAGGGCAAACACGCCCACCAGTACGGCGCTGGATAAACCGGCCTTGAAGAAAACGGAAACGGCCAGCATCAGGGGAAACCCCACATCGCCACCACCCAGTATGGAGTGTTCTCGCTCGGCGGACTCCTTAGCTCTCAAATCGCTTACCCGCACGTTACGCAGTTTCAGTTTCCAGTCCCTGATTTGCCTGGGGAAAATAAAGGCGGGCAGAGTATCGGACTCGGACATTTTATCGGCCATCCATACCATAAAACCGAAACGCACGGCTATGACGTCATAGACGGCAATAATCAGCATGAAAATCATGAAGGTTAACGGAGAAAAAAGGAACCCGAAAACCGAGCCGGCCCCGGAAAGGGCGACAAGCAATAACAGGTCGTGCAGCCAGACCCTGGCCCAGAATAGCCAGGCAATACCGGCAACTACCGCCAGAGGATAGGCTGACGCGGTCGGTAGAGTCAGGGCGGTGACGATAAACACGCCCCAGCCGAACATCAGGGCAAACAGCACCCGGAATACCAGCCGCAGCTTGCTCAGAGGGATGATAAAGAGAACCAGAGCCAGCAGCACCACCACGCCGAAGAAGTAGGCGATTATCGGGCCGAGAGAGATGTCCGGCGAAACTATCTGGTTCTCTTCGAAAAATACCTGCTCCTGGCCGGCTACATAGAACGTAAGCGCCAGAGCCAGTACCATCACCAGGCCACCCCAGAGAAAGGGACTGAGTTTCGACTTCATTATTCTGAAATAATCTGAGAATCTCCCCTAATTATAGAAAAGGGGAAAGCTAAAAGCAATTTAAAAGCAGCTGTAATGGCAAATAAGTGGCAGCGGGCGGAATTGGCCCTGTTACGTAGTTAACACTTCTTACATCTCATAGTACCATATAGCATAGTACCATATAGCATAGTACCATATAGCTACCGCATAGTTGACTAATAGACTATTGATTGTGTTCCTTTGTATATGGGAAAATCAAAAGGGAATAACTAAAACTATTCCATATTCTCCCGTTTTCAGGTAGAGCCGTGAATGGCAATAGTAGAGGTTTTGCACTTATAGAGAACATTGTGGCTCTAGCCCTGCTAGGGATAGTCGCCGTTGTTTTTTTAGGCTCCATAGGTACCGCGACCAAGGCCAATCTGATTGCCGATAAACGGGTAACCGCCGAAAGTCTGGCACGCAGCGAGGTTGAATATATTAAGAGCTGTGCTTATGAGTACTCAGCTACAGAATACCCGATAGACCCAACGCTTAGCATTCCGAGCAGATGGTCGATGCCAACCCCGGTGGTCGAAGCATTGCATGACCCGGATGACGGCATTCAGAAAGTTATCATTACGGTACAACATGACGGCAAGGACGCATTCTCCGCTCTCACATACAAGGTCGAAAGATGAGACGACAAGAAAAAGGATTTGGCTTAATAAGTCTGGCCGTTGCCGTTGCCATAGCGGCAATGATTGCCGCTGGTGCCGGAATGACTACCATACAGGTCATCAGGGGCACCGAGCGTAACGAGCACCAAGCCAGAGTGACTCAACAGGCGCACAATTTAGGCCGTTGGTTCAGTCGGGATGCACTGATGGCTGAGAACATTACCGCCGGTGATGACCCTGAAACTGTTGATGACGAGTTTATTACCATATACTGGAGGGAATGGATAAGCGGCGATACCTATAATATCCGCTATATATGGCTTGATGATGTTGACTCATCAAAGAAAGTCCAAAGGAATCAGGTAAAGCGCGATAAAGATGATGCCGTTACAGAAAATATCACCTCACTGATAGCGTATAGCCTGTCTTCGGCAAACCTCTCCAGGCAGGATAACACTTGGATTCTGAACCTCGAAACCTGTTCGGGGCAGAAGAGTTCCATACAGGAATACAGAGCCACCAAGAGGTTAAATTAGTAACATGCTGAAAGCAGTAAGAGAGCTATTTTTAAAGATAATAAAACGGCAGGATGGCGTGGCCTTACCCTCCGTATTAGCTATGTTTGCCATTGGCAGCCTTCTCATTGTGCCTTCCATAAACTATATAGCGACAAACCTCAACGCTGGAATGATGGCCGAGGAAGAATTTAAAGGAATAATTACTGCCGATGCTGGAGTTGAAGACGCCCTGTGGAAGATAAAAAACGATGCCTCCAATTTCCTGGAGCCGTACGCGATTGCCGATGTAAACGGGCTATCAGTTGATGTTGATATTGATGAAATTGACACCTTATTCGGCGAAATCGTTGACCCTGGAGGACATTCCTCATGGTTGGTCACGACAGTAAATGTTACTTATAATACCGGAATTTACGACTACTCGCTTTCTGTAAGCAACAACGGGAGCGGCAATATTAAAGTGCTCAAGATTCTTATCGACTTGCCGCCGGGCGTAGATTATGTAGATGATTCAACAGATAGCGAAATCCTGGATACTGAACCCGCTGTTAGCGGGATTCCAGCCAGCGGTATAACTCTGGTCTGGACAGGTGCTTCACCGATGATTCATGCTGGAGAGACATATTACCATAGCTTTCAACTCGCTGGCCCGGAAGGTATAGAAGAAATCGAAGGTCATGGCGTCGTGGTAACGCAGCGTGAAGATATTGGTACGGTCTGGATTGGCGATGCCCATCCCTACTCTATTATAGCGCAAGCTAAGGATGCTTCCGATGAAATAATAGCTACTATCAGGGCCGGAGTATGGGAATATTACGGTTATTTAGAAATCAGCTGCTGGCAAGTGATACGGTAAAATATAAAGAATAAGTGTCAGCGTACGGATTTGAAGAAGCGGCCCGGGGCATCATTATTTTCTTATCAGGAGTAGCGGGGTGTTCCCCGCGAGAAAGACCTTCTGGGCTACACTTCCCAGGGATAAAGGATTGTTTCTGTTCATACCACGCGTTGACATGGCCACAAGGTCGACGGTGAGTTCATCGGCAAGGTCAATGATAGTCTCAGCTACCGAACCAAAGCCAACTTGATAATCGATGTTGACATCAATCATATCTTTAATCTTTTTACACATGTCTTGCAGGTAAATTTTAGTATCTGTTTCGGAATGACCGTTTTGCGATAATACCCGAAGAAGAGTCAGTTCCATCTGCAGTTTCAGGGCAATATTACAGATATAGGGAATGACCGATTCGCTTTTAAATGAACCGTCCAGCGGTACGAGTGCCTTCTTCAGTAATCGCTTGTCACGCAAATCAGAACGAGATCCATTTGCCCTGATGAGCATCACCGCCTGCGTGTTACCGGCCCTGACCACCTTGTCGGCGACACTGCCTACAGTCCAGCGACTCACTCCGGTCTGACCGTGGCTTGCCATGACAATCAATGGAAAATCAATTTCTAGAGCATATTCGATAATTTTCTTAGCGGGGTCTCCCGTCCGACGTACCGTCGTTATATCAGGCAGGTTTTCATTTCCAATATACTTTCCGGCATAGTGATTCGTATCCTCTTTAATTTTCTTAATGTAATTATAGTAATTCCCAAGCTTTTCATGGTCCTCGGAGCCGATAACAGTCAGCAGGACTATTTCGGAAAGCATCTTCGCACCCAGCTCCTCCGCGTAAGGAAGCGCGGCCTCAGCAAGTTTTGAACAATCTAACGGCACGATTAGTGCCTCAAACATTAATTCGCCTCATCTCGATATTCCACATCTTCCATCCGATGCATTTTGTATCGTGGCTACATTAGATATATATTGACCCGATTAATCTTAAAATAAAGCAGTTAGCAAAAAATAGCATGCAGACAGCTAATTTCTCTGGGTATTTCCCCTTAAAATCAATAAGAAAAACTGAAAAAGGCGACGTACAATTTATTTTTCTTATAGCTCCAGCTCAAGCCCGGCGCCGCAGGCCGTGTACTGCTGCGGAAACAGGTCCTCGATTTCCGCCTTGTACGCGGTACAGTGACACGGGCATATCAGGGAGAGCCCGTCCAGGCGTTTGAAATCACGGAATCCGTGAAGCCCGCCGATTATCCCATAAACCTCGCCGTAACCTGAGGCCGCGTCG
Organism: Dehalococcoidales bacterium; assembly: GCA_034430675.1. Taxonomy (GTDB): domain Bacteria; phylum Chloroflexota; class Dehalococcoidia; order Dehalococcoidales; family RBG-16-60-22; genus JAFGPF01. The sequence goes on along the minus strand of DAOUEB010000020.1, from coordinate 5,925 downwards.
ATAATTTCTCCGACCCCGGGATGCGAGCAACCTGTTACCACCACTATACCCCTGGCGGTCTTGATTGCCAGCGATTGTTCGATTCCTCTTAGCTCACCGGTGGATATAACCGCCTCCGAGATACGGAGAGGCCGGCTGACAGTAACTACCTCTCTCCCCGTTATCCGGTGTGAGGTTGAAGCCGGCAGGTATACCTTTGCCTGACTGTTTATTGCCAGGATACCTGGAAGACCTCCGGTGTGGTCACCATGTGCGTGAGAGATGACGATTATCCCGATATGTGTCGGGTCGATACCGAGCTGCCTCATGTTATCGAGCAGAGAGGTACTATCGTCGCCCGTATCGAAGAGAATAACCGGCGTGTTCTCAACCTCAATCAGGGCTGAAAATCCCCAGCCTGTATTTAGTCCGGCCCTGGCCAGACAGTTGTCATAAATAATAGTAATTTTCATGCGGCCATACCTGATTGTACTCCTCCCGCCAGCGCCTAATCAATATAATAACTCTCATCCCCGGGTGTTATCCAATACAACCATGATGTCACGAGATACCAGACCACCTGAGTTGATATACAATACCCCCCCATAGTATTATAGTACCAGTTATTTTACTCAAGGCCCTATACTCGCAAGTATATCAATACCACTTTCATAGCACGGGCCGTAGGTAGCACACAAATAATAAGGAGGTGTATCCGTGCACGCAACAATTCAGAAACCCATAGATGAAATCATCGGATATCTTGAACCCGGTGAAAAGGTCTTTGTTGTTGGATGTGACAATTGTGCCGCCAAATGCCATTCAGGAGGTATACCCGATACCCAAGCAATGGCAAACACGTTGAAGAAAAGAGGAGTGAATGTGGTTGGATGGTGCGTCCCTCAACCAAAAGGTATTTCACTGTGTAAGCTCTCAAACACTAAGAAAGTATTACAAGAGGAATATGGCGAGGAAACAAAACAGGCAGACTCCTTCCTCGTTCTCGCCTGTGGCCAGGGGATTCATACCGTTATGGATGCTACCGACGGCGGCATGGTCCACCCGGGGTGCGACACTATATTCGGCGGGGAAACGGTAACGGATGACTTTATCACCGAATATTGCTCCCTATGCGGTGATTGTATTGTCGAGGATACCGGCGGTCTATGTCCGGTGACACTCTGCGCCAAGAGCTTGCTCAACGGGCCCTGCGGCGGAGCCAAAGACGGCAAGTGCGAAGTGGACAGGACCCGCGACTGTGGCTGGCAGCTCATCTACGACCGGCTTAAGGCGCTCGGCAAACTGGACAAGATGGAAAAATATGTCCCGCCCAAGAATAATTCAAGGTGGAGTCGCCCCCGCTCCCTTACCATGGCTGGAAAAGAGATAACCTTCAGGTCTCTTGCTGGAGACCGTACGATTTCCCGGCAAGACTAGATAAGATAATTCTAAGCAAGTAGTTAGGAGCAGGAAAAGACATGAGTAAATTAAGAGAGAAACTGGAAAGCGGAAAATTCATAGTCACGGGAGAAATCGGGCCACCCAAGGGTGCCAATATTGATGTATGTTTGCATGATGCGGAAATGCTGCGTGATTATGTAACTGCGATTAACGTGACCGACCTTCAGAGCGCGGTACTGAGGATTGGTTCACTGGCTGTTTCCAGCAAACTGGTCGAGCGACGCCTGGAGCCAATTTACCAGCTCACCTGCCGCGACCGCAACAGGCTGGCGCTTCAGTCGGACCTGTTGAGCGCATGGGTGTTGGGCATAGAGAATGTTTTATGTCTTACCGGTGACCATCCCATCATGGGCGACCACACCGAAGCAAAACCCGTTTACGATTTAGATTCGGTTCAGCTATTAAAAGCGGCCAGCACGCTAAACCAGGGGCACGATATGTCGGACCATGAACTCGATAGCAGTCCCGGCTTCTTTCTGGGAGCAGTGGTAACCCCGGGCGCGGAGCCATTGGAGCCACAAATCATCAAAATGAAGAAGAAAATCGAGGCTGGAGCCAGGTTCTTCCAGACCCAGGCTATCTACGAGCCGGATAAGTTCGAATCTTTTATCAAACAAGTAGAGAGATTCAACGTGCCTGTTATCGCCGGAATCGTAATACTCAAGAGTGCGGCTATGGCCAGGTTTATGAATGATAATGTGGCCGGAATTACAGTCCCGGAGAATATTATCGATGAAATGTCGGAGACACCGAAAGAGGACCGTAAGAAGAAGGCGGTGGAAATCACCGCGCGGGTTATTCGACAGGTCAGGCCGCTCTGCCAGGGAGTCCATATTATGCCTCTGGGGTGGGATGAACTGGTACCGGATATCATTAAAGAATCGGAAACTCAGTAAGGAAATAAGGGCTCTTCGGAAACAGGTCTAAAAAATAAGTGGCGGCGTGTGGACTTGAACTGCCGACCGGGGGCTTGCGATGGCCATCGGCGCTTTATCGCTATTTTAAAGATAAAGTTCGGCAAGTTGATGTCCAGAACTCTTCTCTTTACCCATGTTACTTATCCTGCCAGCTTTTTCCACATCACTTAATTGCTTTCCAGTAATATTCAAGAGTAAAATGTTCGTACCCAACACTGTTTATACCAGGAAGTAACTTGTGAAAACATCAGAACGTAGTAAAACCAGTAATGCCGTATTCGGATTCCGAATGCTACGTTCATTACAAAACCCGGCTTACCGTTTTTACCTACCCGGTGCTCTGTGTCAGTTTGCCTCGCTGAGCATGCAGATAATAACCGGGCCACTGTTGATGTACCGCATTACCGGTTCGGCTGCCCTGCTGGGAACAATGGCTCTGGTCAACGCATTCCCCATGATATTCGTATCCATGTTTGGAGGTGCTATTGCCGACCGGATACCGAAAAAACGGGTGGTGATAGCGGGTCTATTAGGCTCGGCAGTGGTATCAACTGGCATGGCCATGGCTCTTTCTACCGGTTATATCAGCCAGGAAAATCCCAACTCCTGGATAATTCTTATATTGGCCGCATTATGTATGGGCAGTTTGATGGGTCTGATGATGCCCGCGCTCCAGGCGATAGTCGCGGAAATTGTGAGCCGGGGAGAATTAATGAATGCCGTCGCCCTGAACACCATGGGCATGAATCTCCTGAATCTTATCGCTCCCGGCCTGGCCGGCTTTATGATTGATGCTTTCGATTTCGAAGCCGTGTATTTCACAATGACCGGCCTGTATATCTGTGGGGCATTCTTTATCCTTTTTATACCCGGCACCAGCCAACCAACACCCGGGGGCGGAAACATTCTGGGAGAAATTCAGAAAGGCTTCCAGTATATCCGCAAGGATACCATGATACTGGTCGTCCTGGGCTTTTCTCTGATGGTCACCGTATTAGCCATGCCCTATCAGCAGTTACTGCCTATCTACGTAGATGATATTCTAAAAGTGGGCGCCACGGGGATGGGTGTACTCATGAGCGTTTCCGGTGCGGGAGCACTGGTCGGCTCCATTATTCTAGCTTCCTTACCCAATAAAAAGCGAGGTCTCCTGCTACTCGCAAGCGGTCTTGTATCGGGTATGGCTCTGGTTGTTTTTTCTTTTTCCTCCACATGGAGTCTCTCGTTAACTTTCATCGTTTTCGTTGGATTCAGTCAGACATTTCGCATGACGATAGGCAGCGCTTTACTGCAGGCTTATGCGGAAGCTGAATACCGGGGACGGGTGATGAGTATATTCGGTATGCAATGGGGTTTCATGAGCGTATGCACATTCCTGGCGGGGATACTGGCCGAGGTAGTGCCAGTCCAGTGGGTACTCGGAGGACTCGCTATGCTCCTTATTACCCTTTCCGGCCTGGCTTTAGTATTTATTCCCAGCATCAGAAGGTTAGACTAGCTGAAATACTCGTTTTCCGCACGAAAAATTATCAAGAATATCTTTACGAAACTATCGTGAAATTCCCGCCTAGAAGATAAGCTAAATTTTGAAGCTAAAAATAAGTGGCAGCGGGTGGATTTGAACCGCCTGACAGTTAACTATCAATAGTGGTATTATTAACTATACAAATAATAGATTTATAAGCTGGATGTGTAGCAATGAACATTGATGACAAAGTCAAAATAACGTACGGCGAATTTCAAGGCAGAGTCGGTCAAATAAAGGCTCGTCATATGAATGCAATCCCAAATGAAATGAAAAACATAAGAGCAGGAGTAACAATAACCAGTAGAAATAATGAAACGCTGTATAGCGTTCTTCTTGAAGGGGATAGAGACATCATGTATTTCCCGAAGAGTTGTCTTGAATTAATTTCCGATTAATAGTGAACAGATGTAAAAAACATTGGGATTCGTGTCTGCGAAAAGTGGTGGCAGCGGCGGGATTCGAACCTGCGACCAAGGGCTTATGAGATTCGCTCCCGAAAGGCTGGCAACCCCTTGCCTCCTTTCTGGGAATAGAATACTAGCAGTGTGGCTGGATGTCAAGCCTGGACAGGGAAGAGATAAACGCAGGCTTAATACCACCGAAAAACAATCAAAATCCTCTTTATTGCAGAATGCCTTTTATTGTTGACATTCTGCAATATTATACGTATAATACACGTATAAGGAGGTGCCTTATGCAGAAAAAGCTGACCGTGACGGTTGATGAAGAGGTCTATGAGGGGCTTCACAAGACCATTGGACCACGGAAGATAAGCAAGTTCATCGAGGAACTGGTCAGGCCACATGTGGTTCGTCCCAACCTGGAATCGGCCTATGCGGAAATGGCTAAGGACAGGAAGAGGGAGAAGGAAGCCCTGGAGTGGGCCGAGTTAATCTTCAAGGATGCAGATCATGAAGCGGCGTGAGGTATGGTGGGTTAACTTCGACCCTGCGATCGGCGGGGAAATCAAGAAAAAGCGGCCGGCCGTGATTATCAGCAATGATGCTTCGAACAAGTTCCTGAACAGAGTCCAGGTTGTTCCCCTCACCAGCAAGACGGAGCGGATTTACCCCAGTGAAGCTGTTGTGGTCTTTCAGGGTGAGGAAAGGAAGGCTATGGCAGACCAAGTGGCGACTGTCAGCAAGGAACGGCTCTTTCGCAAAGCCGACATTCTTTCCCAGGAAGATATGCGCAAGATAGAGGAAGCCATTAAAATACAACTGGATATTCCGTGAAACTGATTGGCGTGCTTTCTATTTAAATTCCTGTTCAGAAGTAACAAAAAGATTTCCCTAATAGTTGTCAAGGGCTTTTTGACCTTATTACCTCCTTCAGATAAACTTGTTTTTGGGAGACAGTTTGACTCATACAGGTTGAGGAGCTTCGGCTGCCTCGTTTGTCCTGTTAGTCGCTGTCTCCTGCGTCTTCCCGATTTTACTATTACGCCGCCGTCTTTCTTTACGTATATCTTCTGACACCTGGTATTTTGTAAGTATCAGTCTCCTGGCATAATCTCGAGTAACTGACTTACCATCTATATCTCTCAGCTCATAGGGCCTATCCTCTAAAAGCACTTTAAGCACTCTGGCTCCAAGATGACTCATTACTGCCCCTATCGCCTGTTTATGGTTTTTACCATGGGAAACCATTTGTCTATGATAAATAGCAGCCATCTGCGGATCCCACCGCCGGCCGATATCTCCCGACTGAAAGAGAGCCATTCTCATAATAGACGGCCCGGCTTTGGTCATTCTCAAACCTTTAGCTTCCATGTTTGAAGATTGTCTCGACCTTGGCACAGCACCAGTCCAATTAGCGAATGCCGACTGGTTGCGAATGTAGAACGTCAGCGATAATGGGACACAAACAGGGCCACTAAAACCGTACACTTTAGACGGGGTGGCATGAGTGTAGAACGTCAGCGATAATGGGACACAAACAGGGCCACTAAAACCGTACACTTTAGACGGGGTGGCATGAGCTCCTGAGAGGTAGTAGACTGACCAAAGAGTGAAAGGAGCGAATTGTGTCCCAGGGAAA
>DAOUEB010000019.1:0-7914 GCA_034430675.1 Dehalococcoidales bacterium | reverse complement strand
CTTCCGAGGCGACGAAAACGGTGGTGAAGGTCCTGATTTTACCGCTGCCCTTGAGCTCGACTACCTCCATGTCCGGGCTGGCGCATTGCCGGCAGACCATCTTGGGCGGCACCGTGATGGCGCCGCAGTCCCGGCACTTTAATCCCAGAAGCTTATTTTGCTTGAGAGCTTCGTTGTAATCTTTAAAAATGAGTTTCTGTTCCATTGCTAGCCTCCATCTGCCTGCATCACGGTGTGTTTACCAGCCCCGCTGTAAAATCATATTGACCAGCGCGCCGCCATCACCGCCAAGGGTGTCCGTCATGCCCGTACGGGCGCCTTCAACCTGCCGCTCCGGTTCTACCTCTCCCCTTAACTGCTTGACCACTTCGTACACCTGTCCGGCTCCGGTAGCGCCGATGGGGTGTCCTTTCGCCTTCAGTCCGCCGGAGGGATTGACGGCTATCTTCCCACCGATATCCGCCTCGCCTTTTTCCCAGGCCTCGCCCGCTGTGCCGTAATCGAAGAAGCCGAGGCTTTCGGTGGCAATCAGGCTGGCGATGCTGAAGCAGTCGTGAAGCTCGCAGAGGTCAATATCCTGCGGCTTGACCCCGGCCATATCGTAGGCCTGCTGCGATGATATTTCACGGGACCTGATGCGTGGCAGGTAGTCGCTCTGGTTGCCGAGCGGACCGCAGGAAGACTGTCCCGTGCCGGTGATATAGACGGGTTTGCCGGTGAGCTTTTTGGCGACCTCTTCCGAGGCCAGCACCACGGCGGCGGCGCCGTCGGAGAACGGGCAGCAGTCATGCAGGGTGAGCGGCGTGGACACCATGAAGCTGCCGAGCACCTTCTCGACGGTCATATCGGCGTTCTTGCCGAAGAACTGTGCCCTGGGGTTGACGCTGCCGTGCTTGTAGGACTGTATGGAAACGCGGGCCATCTGCTCGCGCAGTTTCTGTAAAGGGATTTTATAGGTATCGGCGTAAAGGTGGGTCAGCATGGCGAAAACGGCCGGGAAGGTGATACCGGCAGGGTATTCGTAGCGGGCGTCGCTGAACATAGCGAAGGTCCTCGTCGCCAGGCCGGTGCCCATGGTGGCCGCCCTCTCGACGCCCCCCGCCAGGACGATATCGTAGTAGCCGGAGGCTATCCATATGAAGGCGTCCCTGATGGCCATGCTGGCCGAAGCGCAGGCGCCCTCGTAGCGATTTGCCGGCACGTACAGGCAGCCGATATTCTCGGCGGCGAAGGACTGTACCATTCCCTGTCCCTCGGCGAAATCACCGAGTACGTTGCCGACAAACAGGGCTTTGATATCTTTCGGTTTCAAGTTCGATTTCGTAATGGCTTCCATAGCGGCTTCGGCGAACAGCTCGACCTCCGTCTTTTCCTGCGGGCCGCTGAATTTCGTTTCGCCCACGCCGACCACGGCTACTTTTTTCATACCAGACCTCCTGTCCCGGCTCTAAAATAAGTAATTTCTATTGCATACGATTAATTATAAGGGGTTGGGACCAATTCTTGCAAAATGGCGCCGTATAACTCATAATTGTAGCTGCTTATGGAGTAATTTTAATATCGGAGGAATAAATCGCATGACAACATTAAGCGAGTACAACCGCTACGGAGAAGAGCTTGAGAAATTATTGATATTGAGGACTTCTCCCCTTGCCGTAAAAATGCTGGAGAAGGAAGAAGATATCCCCGCGGGCGCCATCAGGCCGAAGAAAGACCGCGGCATCCATATCGCCCAGTGCCAGGCCTTCGCCCTGTCCCGCCGCCAGAAAGAGACGCTGGTCATGCTGAAAGAGGATAACTGGTGCTTCGCGGCGCTCATTGCCTACGGACTGGTGGATAAGCCGGACGACCCCGAATTTCAGCGTTTCTTGGCTTTCCCCACCTTCGCAAGGGATAAGTATATCGGCATCGTTTCGGCTCCCCTGAGGACGGCTAATTTCGAGCCGGATGTGGTAATTATCTATTCCAATACCTCCCAGCTACGGAGTCTGCTGATGCCGACGCATTTTATCGGCGAGGAGGCAAAGGTTAACTACCACTTCTTCCCACCGGCCTGCGCCTACCAGGTTGTTCCCGTCATGGAAAGCGGCCAGATGATGGTTACCCTTCCCGACCCCGGCGATTATACCCGGGCACTGGCTGGAGAAGACGAGATTATCCTCTCCGTCCCGAAGGACAAAATAGGAACGCTGGTAGATGGAGTCAGGCAAATGGAAGATGGGGATTTCGGGTACGCCCGCGCCATTATGTATATGCAGCATGATTTCCCCCACCCCCCGATGTACCAGACGTTCTTCAAGCGGTGGGGACTGTACGATAAGGGGGAAGGGAAAAAGTAAACGTCTCTAGCGCAGGCGGTTGACGGCCATGTAAATGCCAATTCCGATGCTTACCAGGTCGAAGATTATCCGGAGCGGGCTGAGGGATACGCTCCCGAAAGTAAAAATATTCACCAGGTAGGCTATCACCACGGCTAGGCTACCTGTTATCGCCAGCCAGATACCTCTCTTCCGGTTTACCGAGCGACTGACCACCTCGCCGATGGCATAGCCGACACCCGCGCCGATTATCAGGGTAAAGAAACGGAAGGGTAAAAAGCTTTCTATAATGCCCCAGACGATACCGATTACTATGGCCATCACCAGGCCTGTACCTGCCGCCCTGAGATAGTATACTGAGGAGACGCGGTAAGTGGGCAGTTTATAGAGCCTGGCGCACTCCCGGCACCTGGCCCCCACCGGGGTCTGCACCATACATTTGGGGCATATCGGCTTGCCGCATTTACCGCACCTGAGGGACGTTTCAACATCCGGGTGCGTGGCACATCTCAATGTTTCCGGCTCGGTCATTCTTTTTTTCCCTTTTTAGGAACGTGTTTCCGGTGAACCCAGACGGTCCTATCGCCGATGTCGCGGTCGAAGAGAAGTCGATTTAATAGCAGATGACCCATTCCGATACTCCTGGCCTCGGTCGCCGGCTGCGCGGTGAGCCGCTTGATAATTATTATCAACGCCATGGCCAGAAACCCTATGGTTACCGACAGGGGTTCCCGGGAAATCGCGCTGGCTATGGGCAGTATTACCATCCCCACGAGTATCGGCACCGGTGTCCGGCGTGTGAAGACGGCGACGGCAGCGCCGATAGCAAAGAAGGCTACAGTCGCCCAGGGCGTTATATCATTTATCAAAGGCAATATGATGATTATACCCAGGCTTGTCGCAACCCCCCGCCCCCCGTGAAAGCGGAGAAAGACCGACCAGTTGTGCCCGACGACGGCGGCCAGGCCGACTGCAAGCTGCTGTCCGGCATCCAGCCCCAGTCGCCAGGCTATCAATACCATCAGCATACCCTTGAAAAAATCGAAGATGCCCACTATCAGGCCGAGCTTCCGGGAGGTCGTCCGCCACAGGTTGCCGCCCCCGACCTGCTGGGTGCCATCTTTCCTGAGGTCTATCCCGCGTGACCTGGCGGCTAGGTATGAGGATGGCACCGAACCGAGGAGATAAGAACACACTATTAATATAATCCAGATAGTCACGAAGCTCCTTCAAGAGGCGTTATCATAATATATATACATAATTACAGATTGGCTGGTTTCTGCGCTCGTTTCCCGGCTAGGGCGATGAGCCGTTCCGCCGCTTCCGGCGGAACCTCCACCCCGCCGAGCATGACTTCGCTGCTGTCACCGATGCCGTGATAGTCGGTGCCTCCGGTGGCGATAAGTTCGTACCTTTCCGCCAGACCGAGCATAGCTTCGGTTTCTTCGGCGGTATTGTCCTTGTAATAGGCCTCGATGCCGACCAGCCCGACTGCTTTCAGCTTTATTACCATGGCCTCCGGCTCCTTAACGGTGAACGGGTGCGCCAGTACGGGCAGTCCCCCGGAACGTAATATCAGTTCTACCGCTTCTTCCGGCGTCATCTTCTGGCGCGCGACGTAAGCCGGACCGCCGTGTCCGATATATTTATCGAATGCCTCTTTGAACGCGGTGACATAGCCCTTTTCCAGCATCGCCTGGGCGATGTGCGGGCGCCCGATGGAGCCGTCGCCGGCTATTTCCAGTACGCGCTGCCAGTCGATATCGATTCCCAGAGTGCCCAGCCTGTCAACTATCCCCCGCGCCCTTCCCTGCCGCGAATTTCGGAACCTCTCCAGGGCCGACCCCAGTTCCCGGCTGGTATAGTCGATGAAGTAACCCAGGACATGGGCTTCACCATCGGCTAAATCGGTGCTGATTTCGACGCCGGGGATGAGCCTTAGTTCGGGGAATGCTTTAACGGCCTCCAGTGCCGGCGGGATTCCGTCCACGGTGTCGTGGTCGGTCAGGGCGATGACCTTCAGGCCGAGTTCCGCCGCCTTGCCGACGATGGCTTCAGGACTGAACTTACCGTCGGAGGCGGTCGAGTGAATATGCAGGTCAACCTGGCTCACGGCGCTGTCATCTCCCGCTGTATGCGCTCGATGCCGGTGGCCTTGCCGCTGTTTTCATCCACCTCGACCATGATGGCGTTGAGTACCGGCTGCCCCTTGCCTACCGAAAGGTGATGGGGCATCATGGTAAGGAAACGCTGGAGTACGGACTCGGCATCGTCGCCGATAACCGAATCCTCCGGCCCGGTCATGCCGATATCAGTGACGTAGGCGGTGCCTCCCGTCAGTATCTTCGTATCGATGGTGCCGACATGGGTATGGGTGCCGAGCACGGCGCTGACCCGCCCGTCCAGGTAGCGCCCCATGGCCACCTTCTCCGAGGTCGCTTCGGCATGGAAGTCAACGATGATAACCTTCGGTTTAGGGTCGAGGTCTTCCAGCAGCCTGTCCATAGCCCGGAAGGGGCAGTCGTAGCTGTTCATAAAGGTCCGGCCAATCAGATTTACCACCAGAGTCTTGCCGATGAGCAGGTAGCCCCGTCCCGGCACCCCGGATGGATAGTTCAACGGACGCAGAATGGGCGTATCGGCATCGAGGTAGGGGATAATTTCTTTCTGGGCCCATATATGATTGCCGGAGGTGAGCACATCGATGCCGTCCCCCAGTAATTCGTGCGAAGTGTTTACGGTCAGGCCGAAACCTCCGGCCGCATTCTCGCCGTTGGCAATTACCAGGTTGATACCGTATCGCTTGCGCAGGCCGTGTACAAACTTGTGTATGGCCTGCCGTCCCGGCCGGCCAACTATGTCGCCTATGGCTAATATTTTCATCTTATTTTATGTGTCATTGCGAGTCCTCACGCTAAGCTCAGGATAAACTCCGCGAAGCAATCTCTACCACCGGTTTTGGCAGATTGCTTCGTCGCTATGCTCCTCGCAATGACGGTCTGCTTTATTTAGCATAGTCAACAGCGCGGGTCTCCCTGATGACGGTGACCTTTATCTGCCCCGGGTAGTTGAGGGTCTCTTCAACCTTCTTCACGATGTCTCGCGCCAGTCTCATGGCTCCCAAATCGTCGATGGTTTCCGGCTTGACCAGGATGCGCACTTCACGCCCGGCCTGGATGGCGAAGGACTTCTCGACTCCCTTGAAGCTATCGGCGATATCCTCCAGAGCTTTGAGTCGCTTCAGGTAACTTTCCAGCGATTCCCGCCGCGCGCCGGGTCGGGCGCTGCTGATGGCGTCGGCCGCCGAGGTGATGTAACCCCAGATGCTGGTATCGCTGGTCTCGAGGTGGTGCTCGGCGACGCCCTTGAGCACCTCGGGTGATTTTTCCCACTGCTTGACGAGGTCAGCGCCGATGGCGGCATGGGTGCCTTCCACCTCGCGGTCCACGGCTTTACCGATATCGTGCAGCAGTCCGGCCTTCTTGGCGGTGGTGACATTGGCTCCCAGCTCGGCGGCAATCATACCAGCCAGATAGGCAACCTCGATGCTGTGCTCCAGGGCGTTCTGCCCGTAGCTGGTGCGGAATTTGAGTCGACCCAGCAGCTTTATTAGCTCGGGGTGAAGCTGGACTCCTATCTGGAGGGCCGCCTGCTCGCCGGCATTCTGGATATCGGCGTCTACCTCTTCTTTAGCCTTGGTGGCCATTTCTTCGATGCGCGCCGGGTGAATGCGGCCGTCAAGGATGAGCCGGTTCAGGGCGACGCGGGCGACTTCCCGGCGGACGGGGTCGAAGCTGGATACAGTTACCGCTTCCGGGGTATCGTCGATAATAAGGTCGACGCCGGTAGCCTGCTCCAGCGCCCGGATGTTGCGACCCTCTCTTCCGATGAGCCTGCCTTTCATCTCATCGTTGGGGAGTGAGACTACCGAGACCGTGGTCTCGGCAACGATTTCCGAGGCGCTGCGCTGTATGGCCGATGCCAGTATCTCCTGGGCTTTCTCGTCGGCCTCTTCTTTCAGCTTGGTTTCCCACTGGTGGAGGCGTCTGGAGGCTTCCTGCTGCATCTCGACCTCCATAGCGTCGAGCAACGTCTGTTTCGCCTCCTTACTGGACATTCCGGAAATCAGTTCCAGTTGATTTAACTGCTTGTCCTTGAGCTCCCCGAGCTGGCTCCGGGTCGTTTCTATTTCCTTTTCTTTGTTGGTCAGATTGCGGTCGCGCTGGTCTACGCCTTCCAGCTTACGGTCCAGGGTCTCTTGTTTTTGATTGAGCCTGTTTTCCTGTTTTTGTAGTTCGGAGCGCCGCTCGCGGTAGTCGCTGTCCGCCGAGCCCTTGATGCGCTTGGCTTCTTCCTGGGATTCTTGCAGTATATCCTTGGATTCGTTCCTGGCTTCGGCTACCATCTTGGCAGCTTTTCTTTCGGCAATACGCAGTTGACGGTTGAAGATGAGACGGCGGGAAAGAAAAGCCGCCATGCCGCCCAGTACGGCACCAATGATAAAAACGAAGAATATGGCTACTAATTCAATAGTGCCTAACGTTATCACTTCGACCTCCCTCCTTTCTTTGTTGAACTAATTAATATTTTTGGCAAACCTGCCAGATTTAACCGTAAACCCGGTATTTACTATTTGGTAACACCCCCGTGCTCTTTCCAGACCCTGGCTACCGTCTCGTTGATGACGTCGTAGCCGAAGCCCCTCCGCCCCAGGTGTTCGCCCAGCCGGCGGCGGAAGACCTGGTAGTCGGACGGGGAAAGGCGGCGGGCTTTGCTGAGGGCCGCCCGGTAAGCGCTGTCACTATCATCCACGTCGCTGATGACCTGCTCTATGATATCGTTGTCCAGTCCCTTTCTCTGCAGTTCCAGCTTCGTCAGCCGCCGACTGCGGGGGCTGAACGACTCCCGGTTATCTTTCCAGAACCGGGCGAAGGCGGTATCATCCACCAGTTCCTGCTCCTTCAGTCTGGCGAGAGCCTTATCGGTAGAGGCGCTGTCGAATCCGTGCTTCTTGAGCCTCTGTCTTATCTCGGCCTCGCTGCGCGGTCGGTAGCCGAGGTAACGGATGGCTGCGTTCAGGCAGCGCTGGTGGCGGTCGACTCCCGTCAGCGTTTCCAGCTGTTCGTCGGACAGTTCCTGCCCGACCCTCAAGCCCTCTTTCAGGGCGACTTCCGCCAGCAGGCTGAAGGCGTACTTACCGTCCAGGTGAACGTTTACCCGCTTCTCCCGGCTCTTTCCTGCCGTTAGCCTGGTTATTTTACTCATTAGTTAACAAACCCTTTTAAAAACACAAAAGGCTGAAGCCTGTGCCTCAGCCTTACTGTTTACCCTCTGCCTGTTGAGTTCGGTTTATTCCGGTAAATGCCTGTTACTCTTTATCAGGCGGTGTTTCGTGGGTAGTGCCGGCTGAGGCCCTTATCCGTTCTTCAATTTCCTGGGCAAGCTCGGGATTTTGCGAGAGATATTGCTTGGCGCTTTCCCGGCCCTGCCCGAGGCGGATGTCACCGTAGGAGAAAAAGGCGCCGGCTTTACTTATCAGCCCCAGCTCTACACCAATATCAAGGAGGTTGCCCTCTTTGCTTATGCCGTGGTCGAA
>DAOUEB010000018.1:0-19072 GCA_034430675.1 Dehalococcoidales bacterium | reverse complement strand
AGGCCGGAGAAGTTCTGGCGGCTTTTCATGTTCTTTTACATGAACAACATGTCTTCGATGTTCGCTATTAACGGCATCCTCTACGGGGGCTACTTCATCATCAGCCTGGTATATCTGGGGATAATCTTCTCCGGCAACCACCGCGCCTCCCGGATAACGGGTATCATCGCCGTAGGCTGGGCTGTCCTGGTGCACATGGGCACGGGGGCGATATTCGGTTTTATCGCCGCCAGAGAAGCCTGGTTCTCGCCGATAAAACCACTGGAGTTTCTGGCCGCGGCGCTTACCTCGGGCGTAGCTCTATTGATTGTCGCCGTGACTCTCACCCTTGCATTAAGCGGACGGGAGTTGAAAAAAGAGATGGTGGCTTCGCTGGGGCGACTGCTGACTTACTTCATCATCATCCTGCTCGTCTTGATTATCGTGGATAAGTTGACTCACCTCTACTCGCCGCACCGGGAGGCAACGCTGTACCTGCTGACCGGGCAATATAGCTGGATTTTCTGGGGTTTCCAGATAGGCCTGGGGGTGGTCATACCACTGGCAGTCCTGTTCAATCCACGACTTAACAAGACCATCGGCTGGGTGGTTACGGCCGCGGTTTCGGTGGTTATCGGTGTTTTCTTTGAAAGGTATTACCTGGTTATTCCGGGGGCGGCCTATCCTATGCAATATTACCCGGGGAAAATAGAGGGCGTCTGGGGGGCTACCGGTTCCTTCCCCCTGACCCCAGTGGAAATGCTACTTTCCGTCGGGATAATCGCCTTTCTGGGGCTTATTTTCATCCTGGGCCTGAAATACCTGGAACTCTTACCGCCCGGGGAGCCGGCGAAGGAAGAAGTTAAAGAAAGCGTAGCAGAAGCCGGAGAAGCAAATAATACCGCCGAGACTAGCGAGGGACAATAAGGAACAATGAACGATAGCAAAGGCGAAATCAGCCGCCGGGAGCTTTTACAAAAACTTTCACCGCTCGGCAAGGTGAGTCTCGATACCACGAAATGCACGGGCTGCGGCCTCTGCGCCCTGGAGTGTCCTACCGGCGCGCTGACGGTCTTGCTAAGTGAAGAGTCCGACACCTTCAGGCTGCTCTTCAAACACGGCATTTGCGTGGCATGCGGTCAGTGCGTTGAAATCTGTCCGGAGAAGTGCCTGCAGGTGGAGCGCCTCCTCGAACCGGATAAAATAGACGGCCAATCGGTACTGTTCGAGGACGAGATTGCCCGGTGCTCAAGGTGCGGCGGCCCTATTGGCCCCAAGTCCATGATAGAGAAATTGCAGGCCAGAATGATAGCTTCCGGGCATTCCTCGACTGCACAGTTCGGACTCTGTCCCGATTGTAAGACCCAGACTCAGTTCGGTCATTTGATTGGGGAAAATGGACATATTTCTTAGAACCATCGCTATTATTATCGAGGTTCTGATACTGGCGGCGATAACCTGTGCCGTGCTCTACGGGGTAAGGCTCACCGCCTCTGACCTGGGTATCGCGCCGAAATACGGCCGGGCCATAGTCCTGGCGCTTCTGGCGGTCGGTTTTATCGTCGTTATATTCTTCATCGCCCACCTGACCACATTCTATCCGGCGGTATGATAATTCAGGGAGGAAATTAAAGGAATATTTTAATGTCTTTAAGCGAACTCTTCTGGGCAGACCAGCTGATTTATATCAAGGATATCTTCCTGCCGATTATCATCGGCGTGCTGGTGTTCGTTCCGGTACTGGTTGCCGTTTTCGTCTTTGGCCTGGGACGCAACTACCGCCTCTGGAAACTGGGGCAGCCGGATGACCGCTCAGGGAACTGGTGGAAAAGGCTATTTACGACCCTGGCAGTGGCGGTGGCTAATATCCGCATTATCCGGAGAAATGAACTGTATCCCGGCATCATGCACACGCTTATCTTCGGCGGGGCGGCGATTCTGGTACTGGGTAAAATAATCAGGCTGTTTTCATATCTCACCGGCATCACCAACCCCCCGCAGAGCGTCTACCTGTATGCGTCTTGGGCCGCCGAACTCGGCGCGGTGCTGCTGCTCATCGGCGGCATCCTGGCGGTAATCCGCCGGTATATTATCCGTCCGGCACGACTGGACAATAAACCCGAAGACAGCCTGATATACGTCTGGATATTCCTCATCGTTCTCACCGGCTTCATGGTGAAGGGATACCGCATCGCTGCCAGCGATACCGCCGTCACGGACTGGGCTTCGTGGTCGCCGGTGGGCTATTTGCTTTCGCATATCTTCCCTGCTTTTCTGGTTGAAGCCAAGAATGAAATACTGGTATGGCACCGGGCCATAATTCACACCGTACCGGCCTTTATCCTCCTCGGCTATATCTGGTTAAGCCGTTCCCGACTGCAACATATACTGCTATCGCCCATCAATATATTCTTCCGTTCACTCAAGCCGAAAGGGGCCTTAAGCCCGGTTGACTTCGAGACTACCGAGCTGTTCGGCGTATCCAAAATCGAGGATTACACCTGGAAGCAGCTTATGGACCTCGACGCCTGCACCCGCTGCGGGCGCTGCCAGGACGTTTGCCCCGCCAACTTCAGCGGTAAAGCCCTCAGTCCCAAGCAGGTTATTTTAGACTTAAAAGACCACCTTTACGAGACATATCCCGTGCCCTGGCGGAGAAAGCCCGTCGAGTCCCGTAAAGACATGATTTCCGAAGTAATTACCGATGAGGTAATCTGGGATTGCACTACCTGCCGTGCCTGTACGCAGGCATGCCCGGTTTACATCGAGCACGTCGACAAGATAGTAGATATGCGCCGTAATCTGGCCATGGAGAGGAGCCAGTTCCCCGAAGAGGTGCAGAACACGCTTAAAAGTCTGGGAACCAGGGGGCATCCGTTCCGGGGTACGACCGCGAAGAGAACCACCTGGTTTGAAGGTCTGGAATTAGAAGAGTTGGGAGATAATAGCAGCCCGGAGATACTGTACTGGGTGGGCTGTACGGGGGCTCTCGAAGACCGGAATATGAGTGTGCCCAGAGCCATGGTCAGTATCCTGCGGGCGGCGGGGGTAAGTTTCGGGATACTCGGTGATGAAGAGAGTTGCTGCGGCGACCCGGCCCGGCGCATGGGGGATGAATACCTGTTCCAGACAATCTGCCAGAGTAATATTGAAATTCTCAAGGCGCACGATGTTAAAAAGATTCTCACCGCCTGTCCCCATTGCTTTAATACCTTAAAGCACGAGTACCCGCAGTTCGGGGGCAATTTTGAGGTTATCCACCATACCCAGTTTATCGCTGATTTGCTCCGCGATGGCCGACTTAAACTCGGCGCGCTGGATGACGCGAAAATAGCCTATCACGATTCCTGCTACCTCGGACGCTACAACGATATTTACCAGGAACCCCGGGCGATATTGAGGGCTATCAAAGGAATTAATAGTGTGGAGTTCGGCCGCTGCCGGTCAAACAGCTTCTGCTGCGGCGGGGGCGGCGGCCACATGTGGATGGAAGAGGACCCGGAAAAGCGGGTCAACAACCGGAGAGTCGAGGAGATAATCCAGGCGAAAGTGGATATTGTGGCCACGGCCTGCCCGTATTGCCTGACGATGCTCGAAGACGGGGTAAAGGCAAAAGAGGTGGAGGAAACCCTGCGCGTCAAGGACCTGAGCGAGCTGGTCGCCGAAGCACTGGACAGGGATAAACTCTAAGCTACTCCCCTCCTCATCCCCTCCCGGCACTCCGCCCTCTCCGGTCCCGGCTTCCAGCTGGCGCAGCAGGCTGGCTTTACCGGATGGATAGCGCAGGTGGCCAGGCCATCGTTATATTCCAGAAAAGCGCAGGCGCCGTTCACATGCCGTATCAGACGGTACTCGGAGAACTGCCACCGGGAGTCGTCATAAAGCTGCTCCCAGTCTTTCATGGTTATCCCCAGGAAAGAAACGATACGCACGATGTCCTCCGGGTTGACGAACGCCTGGTGCCTGGTGCAGCAGACACCGCACCGCCGGCATTCCATCGGCTCTGCCTTTATATAAGTTGCGTTAGCGTTATCCATACAGGTCAGCTTTACGACTCTATTCGTTAAAGTACTTTTTCAGTCGCTCGCAGGCGACCTCCGGCGGCAGGATACAGATGTTCTCGTCCTGCAATATCTGGTAGTAAAACTGGTCGCTGGTCTCGATGGGCGAGTACAGCAGCGAGCCGCGCGGCGTAATCCGGGCGTGCGCCCAGAACCGGCCCTTATCGAAACCCGAGTACGTGGCCATGTTGAAGCTGAGCAGGTTCAGTCCGTCCAGGCAGTCGAATACTTTGAGCAGGCCGGCGGCAAAATCACGCAGGTCATTTTCGGAAAACTCGGCAACCGAGGCCCTGCCCGGAAACACCGCCAGCACGTCGAAGAGTCGCCCCTTGGGCATGAAGCCGGTGAGCCACTCCGTATTGCCGATTTTCCCTACGTACCTTTCGCCCGTCCGCTTCTCCTGCTCCACAAGGTCGCCCCAGTAATTCGTCCCCTTTTCTTGGTAGTACCTCTCAGACGCTTCCAGTACCTGCTTCTGGTAGTCCGTCGGGAAATAGCCGGCGTTGCTCTGGATGTGCGGGTGGACCAGGCTGCCCCCGGAAGCCGGCATATAGTTCCAGGCGATGAAGTGGTACTTCGCCGCGGGGTCGGCCCTCTGGACTGCTTTAATGTACGATTGCGCCGCCAGCAGGGCGTTGAGCACGGTCTCTAGGTCGAATTTACCCAGAGGGATAAAATGCTCGTCGGATAGCACCACCACAACCCCGTAAACGTCGTACGGGCCGGCGTTGGGGAAGGCCAGGGCTTTACCTTTGCGGATGACACCCTCCGGGACGATGTCGGGAGGGAAGCGGGGCGTGATTTGCTCGACGAGGGGCGGGCAGAACGGACAGGTCAGCTCCCGCGACTGCTGCTCCAGCGCTTTCAGGTCCGGCCGGATAATCCTATCCAGGGAGAACCGAACGATGCGACATGACCGGCCGGTCAGGGGGTCGAAGCGGAACTCCAGGGGCACCTCTATCCCGGCAAGCTCGCCGGAGCTGTCACGCGCTAATATCCGCGACGGCAGTATCTCGCGTCGGAACTCTATCGGACTGAATTTAACTGATTTCATTTGACGATGTTGCTGATTTGCTTGAATTTATCCCCTTTGGCCACTCTGAGCAGTTCGAACAGCGCCATCTCCATGGTCGTCGGGCTGACTCCCGCCGCTCCCATCTTTAACAGGCTGACCATCTTATTCTCCGTCTCCCGTGAAGAGACGCAGTCGCCGACCACCTGCACCTCGTAACCGGCCCGGAACAGGGCCATCGCCGTCTGGTAAACGCAGATATGGGCTTCGATGCCGGCAATGAGCACCTGCTTCCTCTTCAACGATTCCAGCGACCTGCCGAAAGTCTCCTCGTCGCAGCAGTTGAAGCAGACCTTTTCTATCGGCTTTACATCGGGTAAAAGTTCCTTTATCTCCGGCAGGGTCGGGCCCAGTCCCTTCGGGTACTGCTCGGTCAGGAGTATCGGCATCTCCAGCACCTTCACCCCTTCGATGAGCTTCAGCACGTTCCGCAGGAGCTTTTCCCTATCGTGCATGACGGGGAACAATTTTTCCTGGAAGTCGATCAACACCAGAATGGTATTATCGGTGGTAAGCATTGCAGGCACACCCATGGTGATTTCACCCCAGTAAGATAAAAGTCGGATACCGGACTAAAGTGCGCCGGGCCGCGTATTAAGTATAAAATCCCTGTCTGATATATGTCAAAGCTATCTATACCGGCCGCAGTGTCCCGGCGAAGACCTGCCAGGCCAGGGCTGATTTGGCTATCAGGCTTAACAGCACGTATGCCTTCTCGCCGTAGAGGTAGTCACGCCACGGTCCGACCTTCTTATACTGCAGCACCATGTTGAGCGCAAAGCTGAAGAAAAAGACGAATAGCGTCGGTAGAATCACGTATACGAACGTCGGTACGCCGCCTTCCGCCTGCGCCAGCGACCCGAAGAAATAGATGGCGATAGCCACCCAGGGCGCTACCCCCGCGATGCATCCCACCACGTACGATGTCCAATTCGTCTTTCCGGTGGTCTGGTTATGCACCTCCATTATCAACCCGCAGAGGTTCATCACGCCGGTCAGCACGAAAGCCATGATGAGCGCGCCGAGGTCATACACGCCGCACAGCATTCCGATGAGCACTATCATCAGTGAAGCGCTCAGCGAATACTCGTACCAGCGGGCGTAATTGATGCCCTTTTTCAGGTTGTTAACATACCACCCGAACGTGCCGGGAGAAGCAACAACGAAATGGGCGACGGCCGAGAGGAGCAGGAATACGGCCACGATGATGCCGAAGGGCAAATTGACGAGAGTATCGGTTACCGGCCAGAGCTTGCCGAGTCCCTCGTCATAAGTCAGGAAGGAGGTTGTAATCGGCAATTTGAAATCATTGCTCAGGATTATTATGAATATTGCCTGTGCGAGGTGGAGAAAACCCATGAAGATGTTGTAGATACGCAGCCTGGTAAACTGTGGTTCATAGCTCATTAGCGTCCTCCTTGTTCACTCTATTACAGGTACGCTTTTAGCCTTGCCAGCATAGTGTAAATGAAGATAAGGGGATAGTCAATATGTTTGAACGCTTTTTTAGCATAAGCATAATACTTTTGTTATACTTGCCTTAAAAGCGTTCGGGTTTTCCCCCGGCAAGAAAGAAAAGTCCATTGAACAGCAGCCAGAAAACACGCCTTTCTAACGAGCCCGGATTCTTCTACGGCTGGTACGTGGTCGCCGCCTCCTGGGTCATGCTTTTTCTGGTGAGTGCGGTCGGGGTGGGCATCTTCTTCAAGCCGATACTGGAGGAGTTCGGTTGGGACAGGGCCACCCTTTCTGCCGTCTACACGTTCGCAATGCTCCTCTTTGCCGTAGTCACTCCGTTTCTGGGTCGGTTTATCGACCGCTTCGGGCCGAAGGTTATACTCTTTGTCTCCCTGGCCACGCAGACTCTCAGCAGCACGGTCAACGGCCTGGCTACCGGTATCTGGCACATTTTTACCGGCCGGTTCCTGTACGAGATAAAGGCATTGCAGGCCAGCCAGGTGCTCATAAACCGCTGGTTCGTTAAAAAGAGGGGCCGGGCGCAGGGTATCGCCGCCACCGGTCTGCCTATAGGAGCCCTGGCTCTCTCACCACTCTCGCAATACCTGATACTTACCTGGGGCTGGCGGGAGACAATGTTTTTCTGGGCGGGGGTTTCATTCGTGATACTGTTGCCCCTGACGCTGCTGATACGTAACAGCCCTGAGGAAAAAGGGAGCGTCCCCGACGGTGAGCCGATTGACAGAGCGACAGGTATCGAGTCGAAAAATGATGTTTCGCTGCCCGAAATTACCGGTGCCTCCGGCCATACCCTGGCCCAAGCTGCCAGGTCTGGCTCTTTCTGGCTGATTTCGGCGGCGCAGCTTATCTGCGGCATCGGCTGCGGCTTTATGATGACCCATATCGTCATCTTCGCTACCGACTTCGGCTACTCGGAGATGATTGGCGCCAGCCTTTTAAGCGTCCAGGGAGGCCTGAATCTGGTGGGCGTACTGCTGACGGGTCACCTCTCCGACCGGCACGCCCGCAGTAAAGTGCTGGCGTTGACCCATGTTATCCGCAGCCTGTCCTTTTTTATCGCCGTCGGTTTTATTCTCCTCGGCGGCGCCCCGCTGTGGATGCTCTACCTGGCCATGGCCCTGTTCGGCTTCGGCTGGTTCACCACGTCGCCGCTTACTTCCGGGCTGGTGGCCGACCTTTTCGGGGGCCTGCGCATGGGCACGATAATCGGCGTGACGATGTCCTGCCACACGGTTGGCATGGCGCTGGGTACTTACGCCGGCGGCCTTACCTTCGAGCTGACCGGCAGCTATTACTGGTTTTTCCTTGTCCAGGCCATTCTGGAGCTTCTCGCGGCCGGCCTCGCCTTCGCCATAAAACGGCGAACGATACGCTGAGCCACGGCTCAGGTTCACCTCATCGTTGATGATATCCCCCCGCCGGTGTGTCCGTTTCTACGTGCTCGTATTAATATACACAGAAAAAGTACTAACGGACTATTGCAAATTGCATTTGCCCGTTATATAATATCCGCAGTGGTTGTCAGTCTAGGTTATCACATATGCAGTTAAATTACTTTATCCCGACCCAGTTACGGATGACCTTAGCTCTAACCAACTAACAGAAGAAAGGAGGTCATCCGTTGAGTTTTCAGGACAAGGAACTCCAGTGTTCCGATTGTGGAGCAACTTTTACCTTCAGTGCTGAGGAGCAAGAGTTCTTCCAGTCCAAAGGCTACACCAATGAACCCAAGCGGTGCCCAGCCTGCCGACAGGCAAGGAAGGCCGAGCGATACGGTTCCAGCGGCGGCTACAGAGTACGCCAGATGTTCCCCGCGGTTTGCGCCGAGTGTGGCAAGGATACAGAAGTACCTTTTGAACCCCGTGAAGGCAGACCGGTATATTGCAGCGAATGCTTCAATAAAATCAGAACTAACCGGTAAAAGCCTGCTCGCATAAGCGACACAAATATAGGCTGGTGGATGATGTTCATCCACCAGCCTATTGTTATTCCCGATTCTGCCGCGACTCAGGAGCCATAAAGGTATAGTGGCTCTTTGTCCGTGATGATTCTTGTCTGCTTCGCCATGGCCTCCCTGACATACCCGGGCAGGGAGAACATGCCCCGGTGAGTAAGACCGTCATACAGTCTCAGTCCGGTGAGAGCCCTGGCGGCAATTCTTTTGTCCACCTCGCCGGGAGAAAGCCGCGAGGGGTCGAGTTTCCGCGAGGCTATACAGAAACCCCAGGGAGCGCCGAAACAGGGCATATGTACCGCGTACGGGGTAACTATGGGAAAAACGCTTTTCAGCGTGTTGTTTACGGCAGTTAAGTTCAGGAGCTCGGTTAGCAGGGCCGAACCGGCCTGAACGGCAATGAGTCCGTCATCGGTGAGTCTGTCGCAGGCTATCCGGTAAAACTCCTGCGTAAAGAGTCGGTAAGCCGGGCCTTCTTCAATAGGGTCGGGTAAATCAATAATTATAATGTCAAACTTATCATTCGACTTCTCCAGGTAATCACGCGCATCGGCGTGGTGCAACTCGGTGCGGATGTCCTCGAAAGCGCCCTGGCTGTGGTCGGGCAGGTATTTCCGACTGATGGCGGTTACTTCGGCGTCGATTTCGACCATCACCGCTCTTTTTACCGTCTTATGGCATAATACCTCCCTGAGTGTCGCGCCTTCGCCACCCCCGGCGATAAATACCGTCTCCGGGCCGGGATGGGTTATCATGGCCGACTGCACCAGGGCTTCGTGATAGATAAATTCGTCCCTCTCCGTGGACTGAATCTTGCCGTCGAGTACCAGGCACAGCCCGAAGACACGGCTGCGGACTATCTGGACGGACTGGTACTTCGTCTGCCCGGTGTACAGTACTTCTTCGAGACGGTGCAGCTGTAGAAAGTTATCGTTTATTTTATCGTATAGCCATTTATCAGGGTCAGTATCCATAAATACGTCCGTGTTCTACACGGTCACCAAAAGCCCTCTTTGTATCTCCTTCAAAGAGTGGTTTTGGGACCCGAGCTTCTCCACCAGTACCTCGGCCGCCTTTTCGGGCCGGACGGTGGTGCCGCAGGTAAAGATGTCAACGGCGGCGTACCCGTGTTCCGGCCAGGTATGAATGGATAGGTGCGATTCGGCGATGATGACAACGCCACTCACTCCCTGGGGACTGAAACGGTGGAAGGAGTCGCCGAGGACCTCAGCACCACAGTCGATGGCGGCGGTCAACATGGCCTCCCGGAGAAAGCCCAGGTCATTTAATGCCTCCTTATCGCAGTCTTGCAGCTCAACCAGTAAATGTCTTCCTAGTGCATTCAATCACCTGCCCCCCTTTTTAGATTTTTCGCGAGTTCCCGGCCGGTAAGTCCGGCCGGGGTGCCGGAATGCGGTAAGCAAGATTGTATAACATATAACAATCTGTCTGAATTTATCAATGCTGGACTAAATAAAAAGTCCCAGAGTAAAATAACCACCCCAGGAACCTCCCCCGCTTCCTGTTGTTAAGGAGCAAGGAAATGCGGTCAATCGCGGACGATGTTTAATCCAGTTTGTTTATAGTCTCCCTTCTCAGCCGGGTGTGCCCCGCCGGCTATACTACCGCTTTTATATCCAGGTTCTGTTTCACCACTTCGGCCAGCCTGGATAGCTTCTTCTCCTGGTTCAGTCTGGCACTCAGGAGGGTATCTTCAAGGCCGGCGACGATATCTTTGACCTCGGTCTCGGTGGCGATAATCGGAATGCCCCGCGCCTCCGCCTTCTGGAGGACATTATATACCGGCGGCTCGTTGCTGCCGGTGAGGACGAGACATCTGGTCGATGTTTCCAGCGCGGCCAGCTGCATATCCGGGCGGTCCTGACGGACGATGGCGGCTTTATTTTCCTTGCGTCCGAAGTAGTCCAGACCGGAATCGACGACCATTGCTCCCAGCATGAAATTCTCGACCAGCTCCCCCGATTTGTCGGGGTTGTTCAGGATTTTCCCCTGAACGCTTTCGGCCAGCTCGCCGACCGTTATGGCCAGCAGGACTCTATTTTCGGGGATTACCGCCAGTACCTTGATACCCTTGGCGCCGAACTGCGCCGTAGCCTCGTCTTTGACTTGCGTGAGCTGACTCTCCGGCACCTTGTTGATAATGACGCCCAGCAGATTCTCGCCGAATCCTTTGTAAACGTCTATATATTTAGAGGCTTCATCGGTATAGGCTTCCACGGCGATAGCTTTGGCCTTCATCTCCCTGGCCGCGCCGTAGGTTTCCTTACTCACGGTGTCATCGACTGTCGGCCCGAGCGTGGCTTCAACGAGGACGACATCCCTGCCCTGAATCACGTCGGGCGCGTTCACGGCATCGGCCAGTCCTAAAATCTCCTTCATGAAGGCAACATCACTATCGGAGCCGTCTTTCTCAGCGACCTGCGGCTTCAAATAACCCGCCTTCTTGCCGTCATTCACGAGGTTCATGGCCAGACCGGCACAGATGGCCGTCTTGCCTGCCGCTTCTTCCGCAGAGACTACATATATAACGCCCAAGCTTCACCCCCGGCTGAATTTTTTACTACCAGAACAAACCAGTATATTATAATCCTTTGAGACAGATTCGTAAAGTAGTTTGCCACTGAGAACTTTTTCCCAAAACCTTGATTTTCTAAAAACATGTATGTATACTAGAGTTAGCGATGAATATATATAAGCAAGAGATAAATTCTCCGTTCAGATACGCAGGCGGTAAGTTTTACGCTAGAAAGCTGATAATCGAGCATATACCAAAACATGACTATTACATAGAACCTTTAGCTGGCGGTGCATCTATTTTTTTCGCAAAGAAAAAGGCCGCAAAGAATTGGCTTAACGACATTGATAATGATTTAATGAATTGTCTAACAATTATCAGAGATTACCCCAATGAATTAATAGATAGACTTAAAGGGGAAGTGGCAACAAAAGAAAGACACTACTATTATAAAAATGAGTTCAAACCAATTACGGAGTTGGATAAAGCTGTTAG
Organism: Dehalococcoidales bacterium; assembly: GCA_034430675.1. GTDB lineage: Bacteria > Chloroflexota > Dehalococcoidia > Dehalococcoidales > RBG-16-60-22 > JAFGPF01. The sequence goes on along the minus strand of DAOUEB010000018.1, from coordinate 7,496 downwards.
GTGGTTTTATCTTAATCGCACGTCATATTCCGGAATAATGAACATGCAAAATTGTTTTTGGGGTTATGGCGATAAATATAGCATGAGACCGGAGAATTGGCCGAGAAACATTTTAAGGACTTCTAATAAGCTACAAGGTGTTAGGCTTACTACATTGGATTTTGAGGAAGTGATAGATAAAGCCGAGGAAGGCTCTTTTCTATTTATTGACCCGCCCTATTTCAATGCTGACCAAGATAAGTTTTATACGCATCCATTTACGCATGATGGCCACTTTAGACTAAGCGAAGCATTAAAAAACAACATAGGGAGATTTAATTTTTTACTCACATATGATAATAGTGTTGAAGTAAGAAAGATGTATGAGTGGGCAGAAACAATTTTAGAAAAAGAATGGAACTATACCATTAATAGGACTGATGACCAAAAGAACGGGACCAGACAAAAAGGAACTAGGTATAAAGGAAAAGAGTTGTTTATTATGAATTATAATTCGGAGATAGTTGAAGATATACAACCACTACTTTTCCGTGAGTCAAGGCGACGTTACGAAAGTCTTAAAGAATGAAGCGGATTCTTCTATCGGTATCCAGCCATTTGTTGGTTTGTTAGTAATAGCATCAAAGCGGATAATTGGATAATTTGGGATAAAACCGCAGCCACTTTTATTGTTACATTTTCTTCTTGAACAAATTACTCCTGTATTTGGTTTAGCAGCTAGGTCAACTGTTCTGGCAACATATACTCTGTTATAGGCAAAATCTTTAATACAAGCTTCAGAAGGAGCACCTAGTTTTTCTAAAAATTGCTTTTCAATTTTGGTTGGCTTCCATTCATATAAACCAGTTGCGTGGTCGGTCCTATAAAATGCATTTCCGATGGAAGTAATAATGATATCAAAATCGGCTGGCAGATATTGGTCATTATGAACCTTTAATACTTGCTCTTGGATCCCCAGCTTTGGAGCTAGTTCTCTGACTTTAGCATCTCCAAGCGTGCGACTCCGCATACACTTAACCCGGATTTCACTATGCCCGTCCTTATAAAAACGATGCCCTTCTTTCTTTGCAAGTTTACATTCAACACGTAAGACCTTGCCAGTACGCTTGTGGAAAATTCGTATATCTGTATCATGATACGCTAGTTCTTCTGTGGGAGTAGACTTACTTACCCTCCACTCATTACTTGGAAGCACTTTGTCTAGTATATTAATAACTGAGTATTCGAAAGCCTTACCACGAATCATTGGAATAACTTTAGGCTCGTATAGAGTCTCTGCAAGAAATAAAATTGGAATGTCATATTTTTCGCAGTATGCCTCTATTTTCTGTTGCCAACTATCTGCCATTTAATTTAAAAATCCTTAAAAAATTCACTAACAGTCAAACCGAGGGCTTTACATATCTTTTCTACATTCTCGAGTGTTATGTTCTTTTCAGCTCGCTCTATCATCCCTATATAAGTACGGTGAACGTCAGCACGCGAAGCTAGTTCTTCTTGAGATATACCTAACCTCATTCGCTCGCTCCGAACTTTCTGGCCAAATCTTATAATTATGTCTTTAGGCATTAAATTACCCATATAAAATATAGCTTCTTGATAACTATAATTCTACATACTATAGTTATCGGAGACACCTCCCCCCTCCCTTGCCACCTACACTGTAAGCAGCTATACTGTTCCCGAACCGATAAACACGGGGGAGGGGAAATCATGCCTCCAACCGTCTATCCAACGGGTACCACTATTTATAATCCGGAGAAATGCTGGAACGGCTACACCCTGTTCCAGGCCAGCCTGCATCAGGCAAGAGGCGCGGGGGCCATCCTGGTTGATATGAACGGCAACGTGGTCAACCAGTGGCGGGGATTTGACGGCTTCCCCAATAAGCTGCTGCCCGGCGGTTATCTCATGGGCAGCACCGGCACCAGGAATTTCAAATACGGCTTCCAGGATATGCTCGACCTGGTGCAGGTCGACTGGGATGGTAAAATCGTCTGGAAGTTCGATAGATACGAGCGCATCAAGGACCCGTGCCAGAAGCCGAGATGGATGGCCCGGCAGCACCACGATTACCAGAGAGAAGGCAACCCGGTGGGGTATTTTGCCCCCGGCATGCCCCCCCTGGTTGATAGAGGAAATACGCTGATTCTCTGTCATAAAAATCTTAAAGAATCCCGGATAAGCGACAAGCTGCTCGCGGATGATACTATTATCGAGGTGACCTGGGACGGGAAGATAATCTGGGAATGGGTTTGCAGCGAGCATTTCGATGAAATGGGGTTCAGCGAGGAAGCCAGGAACACCATGGCACGCAATCCCGGCATGAAGCTGACCGGCGGCAAGGTCGGCGACTGGATGCATATGAACTGCATGTCCACTCTCGGCCCCAACCGCTGGTTCGACGGCGGGGACAAACGTTTTCACCCGGATAATATTATCTGGGCCGGCCGGCAGACGAACATAACCGCTATTACCGACAGGAAGACGGGCAAAATCGTCTGGCAGCTGGGACCGGATTTTACGGCCACTCCAGCCCTCAGAAACATAGGCCAGATAATCGGCCAGCACCATGCCCACCTGATTCCCCGGGGACTGCCGGGCGAAGGCAATATCCTCATCTTCGATAACGGGGGTTGGGCAGGCTACGGCGCCCCCAATCCCGGCGCACCCACCGGAATCGACAACGCCCGAAGGGACTACTCACGGGTGCTGGAGCTCAACCCCACAACGCTCGAAATTGTCTGGCAGTACCCTCAGCGCCGGGAGGGGTTCATGCTTCCCGGGTTCAACACGTTCTACAGCAGTTTTGTCAGCTCGGCGCAGCGCCTCCCCAACGGAAACACGCTAATAACAGAGGGACAGGACAGGCGCATCTTCGAGGTAACTGCGGAACACGAAATAGTATGGGAGTACCTCAGCCCGTACACACACAGGATGATTAAGATAAATCTTCTCTACCGTGCCTACCGCATACCCTACGAATGGGTTCCACAGGTGGACAGGCCGACTGAAAAAGCCATACCCCGTTTCGATAACAATAAGTTCAGAGTCCCCGGTTCCTCAAGAAAGCGCCCCCTGAAAGTTACCACAATTCAGGGCTATAATTGACAAAGGCCGAGTGATATAATTAGGGTAAGGCATGGGGGAGCCAGGCTATGCACGAGGCCTTGTCAGGAGAGGGGGACACAGGGGGTGAGGTAGATAAAAAAACACGGCACTATAATTGACAATACCCGAGTGATATAATTAGGGTAAGGCATGGGGGAGCCAGGCTATGCACGAGGCCTTGCTTTATGAAAAACTGCCGGACTCTACGGTAAGATGCAACATCTGCCAGTGGCGTTGCCGGATTAATCCGGACAGGTATGGCGTCTGCGGCATGTACCAGAACCGGGGCGGCACACTGTTCAACCTCAACTACGGCAGGGTATCATCCGCTGCCGCCGACCCAATCGAAAAGAAGCCCCTGTTCCACTTCTACCCCGGCACGCTGTGTTTCTCCCTCGGCACTCTGGGCTGCAACTTCCACTGCAAACACTGCCAGAACTGGGAAATTTCCACCGCCGACAGCACCTCCCTGCTGCACGGCTGCCGCGAACTCCAGCCGGCAAAGTCGGTAGAACTGGCCGTTCGGTACGACTGCCGGGGAATCGCCTGGACCTATAACGAACCGACCATCTGGTTCGAGCATACCCTCGATTCGGCTAAACTGGCCAAAGAGAACAACCTTTATACCGTCTACGTCACCAACGGCTACGCCACGCCCGAGGCACTGGATGCCATCGGCCCCTATCTAGACGCCTGGCGCGTCGACATTAAAGGATTCTCCGATGAATTTTATAAAGCTCTGACCGGGATACCCCGCTGGCAGGAAATTCTCGAAGTAACCAAGCGGGCAAAAGACAAATGGGATATGCACGTCGAGGTGGTCACCAACATCATCCCCACCATGAACGATGATGATAAGCAACTTGAGGGAATCGCCAACTGGATAAGAGATGAGCTGGGCGAACTGACTCCCTGGCACGTGACCCGCTTTCATCCCCACCACCGGTTGACGCACCTGCCCCCGACGCCTCTGGCTACTATCGACCGCGCCTGCGAGATAGGCCGCCGGGCCGGACTCAGGTTTATCTATGCCGGCAACGTCCCCGGCCACGAGAGCGAGAGCACCAGGTGCTATGCCTGCGGCAAGACCGTCGTGACGAGGCTCGGTTACCAGACGGATGTCGTGGGACTTGACGGCTCGAAATGCCGGTTCTGCGGAGCGGAGCTTAATTTCAGGTCGCCCGGCTCGAAGGAGGGGTAAAATGATAAGAAACCCATATGTCGCCGGATACTTCTATCCCGCCTCAGCTTCGGAACTCAGGGCAACGATTGCGCAGTACGTGAATAAGGACGCGCCGAAAGTCGAGGCCGTCGGCCTGCTCATGCCTCACGCCGGTTACCAGTATTCCGGAGCGGTAGCCGGAGCGACCATCTCCAGAATCAATTTCAAAGATACCTTTATCATCATGGGGCCCACCCACTCCGGACTGGGAAAACCGTTCAGCGTCATGGTCGAGGGCACGTGGAAAATGCCCATGGGCGATGTGGAAATCGACTCGGAACTGGCCCGGAAAATCATCGCCGTATCCGAGTACGCGGAGGAGGACGTCCGGGCGCACCTGGAGGAACATGCCGTCGAGGTGCAACTTCCCTTCCTGCAGTATTTGAAGCCGGATGTGCGGATAGTGCCCATCATCCTCGCCGGTGCCCCCGCTGACATCTATAAGGCAATCGGACGGGATATCGCCAGGTCGATTAAAGAGTTGAATAGAGAGGCAGTAATTCTCGCCAGCGGCGACATGACCCACCGCGAGCCGCAGGCATCCGCCGAAGAGAAGGACATGAAGGCAGTGGAGGCCATGCTGGCCCTCGACGAGGACGAGCTGACCCGGCGGTACCAAGACCTCCGCATATCAATGTGCGCCCACGGCCCGGTGGTCACCCTCATATCAGCCGCGAAAGAGCTGGGCGTTAGCGGTGCTGAGTTGATAAAATACCAGACCAGCGGCGATACCACCGGCGATTATATGGAGGTGGTCGGCTATGCCGGCGTCATCTTCAAAAAGGCCAGCCTGCACCCGCTGGCGGCTTTAGCCAAAGAAACGGCGGAGACCTATGTCAGGGAGGGGGAAAAGCCTCCGCCCCCGAAAGACCTCACCCCGGAGATGAAGGCGGAGGCCGGGGTCTTCGTGTCCATTCACAAGCTCGGCGCCCTGCGGGGCTGCATCGGCACGTTCGAGCCGCAGCAGGAGAACGTGGCCGGGGAGATTATGACCAATGCGGTAAGCTCGGCCACCCGCGACCCCCGCTTTCCCCCCATCGTCCCGGAGGAGCTTAATGACCTGGATTACAGCGTGGACGTGCTCACAAAGCCCGAGCCGGTGGAGGATGAAAGCCAGCTCGACCCCCGGAAGTACGGGGTCATCGTCGAGGCGGGGTGGCGGCGGGGCCTGCTCCTGCCCGACCTCGAAGGGGTGGACACGGTGGAATACCAGATTGATATCTGCCGGCAGAAGGGCGGCATCAGCCCGGACGAGCCGGTGCAGCTATATAGATTCGAGGTGAAGAGGTATAAGTAAGGGGGAGGGAGACAGGGGGTGAGGTAGAATCTGGATTCCCGCTCCCGTATCAAGTACGGGACAAGCTTCGCGGGAATGACAATTTACTGTATTGACATAAAGGCATATATATGCTATGATATACAAAAACCTATTGCAGGAGTAACCGATGAAAAGAACAATGATTTACCTACCCGAAGAGACCCATCAGGGATTGCGGAAGCTCGCCTTTGAAACTAACACTTCAATTGCCGAACTCATCAGGAAAGCGGTCGAGGCAGTCTACGGGGAGGATATCGAAGATATCCGGGTTATGGAGGAGGAAATTGCCAATTACCAGGCTCACCCGGAGTCGGCTATCAGCCTGGATGAATTGCGCCGTAGGAAAAAAGTGAATGTATGAAGTAGAACTTACTAAACGAGCTCACCATGAGTTCAATAAGCTCTCTCCGGCAGACCAGAATAGAATAGATGCTGCTTTAGACAGTTTAAAAACCAATCCAAGACCTCCGGGTATTAGAAAAATATGCGGGAATATATACCGAATTAGAACTGGGGACTGGCGCGTCATCTACGCTGTTTTCGATAAAGACAGGCTGGTTCTGGTGGGCAGAATCATCAGGCGCTCGGAAGATACCTATGACAGGGTAAAAGGCCTATTCTAAATCTGAGGTAAAGAGGTATAAGTGATATGGGAAAACAATCTTTGACTATTTATTAAATGATGTATTATGGAATTAAGCGAACTTAATAACACTAATTGGGGAGGTTAATATATGGAAATTACAATAATCATTCTTCTGGTAATCCTTCTGGTGATTCTAGTTGGCTTCTTTATTTGGGATAGGCTTCGAGCAAGCCAAAGGTGGAAAGAGCAAAGTGACAATCTGGCGAGAACAGTGGGAGAAAGAATAGCTGACACTACTAAGGTCTTTGGAGAGGTTAAAGAAAGCTTAGGTAACCTTACACAACGAACGGAGCAAATCCAGGAAGTCGGCAAGAACATATCCAGCTTGCAAGAAATTTTACGGGCACCAAAACCTAGAGGCGGTTTTGGTGAACTCCTACTTGGTAGATTACTGGCTGATATTCTACCGCGCGAGAACTACGAACTCCAATACGAGTTTCGGAGTGGTGAGAGTGTAGATGCTGTTATTAAAGTTGGCGGGAATTTAGTCCCCATTGATTCTAAGTTCCCTTTAGAAGATTTTGAGCGAATACTGGCAGCGGAATCAGAGAAGGAACAGGTAGACTTACGAAGGCAATTCACCCGCAACATTAAAAAACATATTGATGCCGTAACCAAATATATTCTACCCGATGAAAATACTTTTGACTTTGCCCTGATGTATATCCCGGCAGAAAATGTTTATTACGAGACTATACTCCGTGGTCACGAAGAAAGTGAGATATACTCCTACTCTCTCGAAAAGAGAGTTATCCCAGTTTCACCGAATAGTTTTTACGCCTATTTACAGGTTATTATACTAGGATTAAAGGGGTTACACATCGAGAAAACTGCTCGTGACATCCTTGGACATCTGGGACGTCTGCAGGGTGACCTTGGGGATTTTCAAGGAGAATACGCCACATTGGGTGGGCACATTCGTCATGCTGCACAAAAGTATGATGACGCGGAAAGAAAATTAGGGTTTTATTTGCTTTTGGTTGTTCCTATGATATAATTCGTTACAAATGAAAGCAACTATCAGGACAAGGCTACTTATTGGGCTTTGGATAGTCGTTACTGCTTTGTTAGCAATATTCACGAATACAACCATATTAGCCATATTTTCAGTCATTTTTATGCTTATTTGGGTTATTTCTCTTATTCTTGATAATGTGAAACAACAACCAAAGCATTAGAAATACTACCGCTCCTATTCC
>DAOUEB010000017.1:0-6781 GCA_034430675.1 Dehalococcoidales bacterium | reverse complement strand
GACTGCGTTTTCGCTACGAACACGTCTTCGTTAAGCATCGCCGAAATGTCAGAGGCCGGCAAAAGGCCGGAAATGGTCGTGGGCACGCACTATTTCAACCCGCCGCATCGCATGACCCTGCTGGAAATCGTACACGGCGAGAACACCAGCCAGGAAGCCATCAAGGTAGCCGAGCAGGTAGCCATAGCCATGGGCCGGGCGGTCGTCCACGTCAAGGACGTCCCGGGATTTGTCGCCAACCGTATATTCTGCAACATGTCCAACGAGGCCGACTGGGCGCTGGCGCAGGGCGAAGCCAAGAGCCCCTTTGAGGTAGATTCGGCGATAAAGTACAAGCTGGGACTGCCGATGGGCATGCTGGAGCTCCAGGACGCACTCGGCGGCGGTTCCGTCGACACGCAGTTTCACGTCATGGAGTACTTCGGCGAGACGATGGGAAAGAGCTACGGTCCCGCTCCCGTACTCACGAAACTGTTTAAAGAAGGGAACTACGGTAAAAAGACCGGCAAGGGATACTACGACTGGGCAGACGGCAAGACCAATGAAATCCCGATGAATGCCGGCGTGGACTTCGACCCCATACGGGTACTGGCGACAGCGGTCAACGAGGCTGCCAAGCTCATCGAGATGGATGCCACCACCCGGGAAGAGATAGACACGGCCGTGCTTCTCGGCCTGAACTATCCGCGCGGTGTCCTGCGCATGGCCGACAGCACCGGACTCGACAAGATATTAGATGAACTGAATCGACTGTATGAGAAATACAATAAAGAAGATAGATATAAGGCCTCTTCCGTATTAACGAAGCTCGTGAAACAGGGAAAGCTGGGACGGAAGACCTTCGAGGGTTTTTATTCCTATGCCCCCGGAGAATACGAGTTCGTCAAGCTGGATACCAACAAGGAAACTAAAGTGGCATGGTTAACGCTGAATCGGCCCAATCGTGCCAATGCCTTTAATGCCGACTTCATGACGGAGATAAACAAAGCCCTTAGTGAGCTTGAGAAAAACATCGGCGTGCAGTGTATCGTCATCACCGGAGCCGGCGCCAATTTCTGCGGCGGTGCCGACGTCTCGGCGTTTGCTACCGGCCAGATGAATGACGCTTTCAATTTTAGCGAGGCTCCTCACGAGGTATTTACCAGAATCGAAACTTACCCCAAGCCGGTAATTGCAGCCATCAACGGCGCGGCGATGGGCGGCGGACTGGAGCTTGCCCTGGCCTGCGATATCAGGATAATGAACACCAGAGCACAGCTGCGGCTCCCCGAAATTACCCTGGGTCTGCTACCCGGAGCGGGTGCCACGCAGCGCTTGGGACGGTTGATAGGGTGGGCGCGCGCTAAAGAGATGATACTGCTGGCCGACCCGGTTATGGCCGAGAAAGCCCTCGACTGGGGTATAGTGAGCTTTATTGCCGAACCGGATAAGTTCAATGCCCTGGTTGACGAAATTGCCGCCAAGCTGGCGAACGGTGCCCCGTTAGCTCAGAAGCTGGCCAAAGGTCTGCTTCACTACGGCGCCCAGGCTGACCAGCGGACGGCACTGTACCTCGAGGCCGCAATTTCGGGTGATATCGCCCTGACCGAAGACCTGAACGAGGGACTGACATCCATGAACTACCGTCGCTCGCCCAGGTTCACCGGCAAATAGAGTTGCTTGAGTGTCATTGCGAGCGTAGCGTGGCAATCCCGATGCTATACTTAGTTCGAGATAGAGATTGCCACGCTACGCTCGCAATGACAAAGCGTTGCTAGATAGGAGTATTGAGTGGATTTTACGTTCACTCCCGAAGAAGAGGCTTTCCGCAGTGAAGTCGCCGAATTCCTGGAAAAAGATGTCCCGCAGGAATACCGGGAAAAGCGGTTGACCTTCTTCGATATGTCCGCCCAGCACGACTGGATAAAAGTTCACCGGGCGATGGCGGAAAAGCTGGGGGCTAAGGGCTGGCTCTCCAGGCACTGGCCCAAGGAATACGGTGGCCAGGACGCCTCGCCGTTTTACCGCCTCATACTCCGGGAAGAACTGTCCCGGTATCATTCGCCGGGCTACGACTCCATCGGCGCCGGCATCGTTGCTCCGGCACTCCTGCTCAAGGGCAGCGAAGAACAGAAAAAGCAGCACCTGCCGGGTATCGCCTCCGGCAAGGTCATGTGGTGCGAGACCCTCAGCGAGCCGGGACACGGATCCGACCTGGCGTCCATAGAAGTATTTGCCAGAGAAGACGCAGACTGTTTTAACATCAACGGGCAGAAGATATGGACCACCAACGGGCACTTTGCCGACTGGAATGCCCTGGTAGTCAGAACCGACCGTGAGGTCACGCCGAAATACCGTGGGCTTACCTTTTTCCTGGTCGATATGAAAACGCCGGGGATAACGGTCAATCCTATCATCAACATGGCGGGGCACCACGAGTTCAACGAGGTCTTTTTCGACGATGTGCGTGTCCCCAAGGAGAATATCGTCGGCGGATTGAACAAGGGTTTTTACGTGGTCATGTCGCTGCTCGATTACGAACGCACCAGCGACACGGCCTACGCCGTGGCGGGTACCTATCTCGAAGACCTGGCGGAATACGCACGGGATAACAATCTGCTAAATCTCATAATGGTAAATCGCTTAGCCCAGATGAAAGCCGATTGTGAAGTGGCCCGCCTGCTGCATTACCGCGTCACCTGGATGCAGAGTCAGGGCATGGTACCCAATTACGAATCGGCCATGAGTAAAATGTATGGCTTCGAGCTTCTCCAGCGGGTCTCGGAGTTCGGCATGGAGCTGCTGGGGCAGTACAGTCAACTCACCGAGGAGTCGGCACGGGTGCCCATGTACGGCAGGATACCTTCCTGCTATCTGCGCTCCTTCGGTCACAGCCTGGAGCAGGGCACGTCCGAGATAGACCGGGATGTTATCGCCCAGCGGGGACTGGGCCTGCCGCGTCTGCGCTAATAGAAGAATTGATTTCACGGAGGAAAATCGTGGATTTTGCCCTTAACGAGCAGCAGGAAATGATGCAGACACTGGCCAGAGACTTTCTGACCGGTGAATATACCGATAAAGTCCTGCGGGCAATGGCCGGTGACGAGAAGGGTTACACTCCGGAGCTGTGGAAAAAGCTGGCGGAGATGAACCTGCTGGGACTTTCCATCCCGGAGGATTACGGAGGTATAGGGGACTTCCTGGACTTAATCGTGGTGCTGGAGGAGATGGGACGCGCCTGCTTCATCAGTCCCTTTTTCTCTACCGTCGTCCTGGGAGCTTCGTCCATTATCGAGGCTGGCAGCGATGAGCAGAAACAGAAATTTTTGCCCGATATTTCCGAAGGTAAGACTATTATAACGCTGGCCCTGGCAGAAGAATCGGCCAAATACACTCCTGATGCTATTCAGACGAAAGCCACGCAGCAGGGAGACGACTTTGTTATCAACGGCGTAAAGCTCTTCGTGACCGATGCCCACGTATCTGATTACCTGATTTGCGCCGCCATGACCGGCGAAGCGGAAAATCCCCGTGAGAGGATATCCCTTTTCATAGTTGACATAAATACTCCAGGCGTAAGCTGCAAGTCGCTGAAAACAATATCAGGTGACAAGCAGGCAGAAGTGACTTTCGATGATGTGAGGGTATCCGGGGATAGCGTCCTGGGAGAGATAGATAAAGGCTGGCCTTACGCGGAAAAGATTCTCCAGAAAGCCAACGTGGCCAGATGCGCCGAGATGGTCGGATTAGCCCAGCAGGCCTTGAATATAACGCGGGACTATACCAAAGAAAGGATAGCCTTCGGCCATCCCATCGGAGCCTTTCAAAGTGTCCAACACCGCTGCGCCGATATGCTCATTGATATCGACGGTTCAAGGTTCGCCACCCATCAGGCGGCCTGGAGAATAAATAAGGGGCTACCGGCCGCCAGAGAAGTGGCTATTGCCAAAGCCTGGGTCAGCCAGGCCTGCCGCCGTGTGATGAACTCGGCCCATCAGGTTCACGGAGCCATCGGCTTCACGGAAGACCATATCCTGCACTACTATACCAAGAAAGCCAGAGCCAGCGAGTTCAGCTTCGGAGATGTCAACCACCACCTGGAGCAGATATCGGAGTTTTATCTCCCCCCCCCCCCAAACTCCCTTCCATGTTGTCTTTTCTCACCCGGGCCACCCCCGGAACATTTACAGCTTATCCCGTGAGTTAGCACTCCACTACTCCACAATGTGTAATCCGCAGCTTTGAATTAATACGTCTTTAAATGGTAAGATTGTAAGTAATGAAGAACGATAGACACATGGTCGTTTTCCAGCCATGTGGCGTGCGTGGCAAGGTGGGTGACGGCGCTACCATTCTGGAGGCATCCCAGCAACTGGGCGCCGATATAGAAAGTATCTGTGGGGGCAAAGGCACCTGCGGCAAGTGCAAGGTCAGGATTGAGAAAGGTTACTTCGCCAAATACGGAATCCGGTCGAAGATAGCGTCCGTTGCCATGATTGGTGAGGGGAACGAGAAATTCCTGAACCAGTCGCAGCTGCGCCAGAACTACCGGATGGCATGCCAGACCCGCATCCATGGCGATATCGTTGTTTTTGTTCCCGAGGAGAGCCGGAAGAGCAAGCAGGTGGTACGCAAGGAGGCCACCATGCGAGATATCAAGCTCAAGCCGGCAGTGAAGAAATACTATGTCGAACTCAAGAACGCTACCTTGCACGATAACCTCAGCGACCTCGAGCGACTTCAGGAGGCTCTTGGTAAAAAATTCAAACTGCGCGACCTGAACATCGATTATCCGGTACTGCTGAACCTGCAGAACATCGTACGGGAGGGCAACTGGAAGGTTACTGTCTCGGTCTGGAATAAAAAGGAAATTATCAATGTAGAATCGGGGCAGGTTGCCGGGGGCTATGGCCTGGCGGTCGATATCGGCACCACCACCGTAGCCGGTTATCTCTGCGACCTGACCACCGGCGAGGTACTGGCCACCAATGCCATGATGAACCCGCAGGTCGCTTACGGCGAAGACGTAATGTCCCGTATCGGCTACTCCGTAAAGGGTAAAAACGGCCTGAAACAGATGAACCGGACCATCATTAAAGGGCTAAACCAGATTACCGGGCGGGCCGCGGCCAGGGCAGGTATCCGGCGGTCGGATATCATCGACATGGCTGTCGTCGGCAATACCTGCATGCACCACATATTTCTGAATATCGACCCCCAGTATCTTGGTAAGACACCGTTTTCTCCCAGCGTGCAGCACTCTCTGGATATCAAGGCCCGCGACCTCGGACTCAAGATAGCGCCGGGCGCTTACGTCCACGTCCTGCCGATAGAGGCCGGGTTCGTCGGTGCGGATAATGTCGGCGTACTCATCGCCGAAGAACCCTACAACCAGGATGAAATGCTGCTTATTATAGATATCGGCACCAACGGCGAGCTGATTCTGGGAAATCGTAAAAAGCTGTTTTCCTCCTCATGCGCCACCGGCCCTGCCTTCGAGGGGGCTGAAATAAGGCACGGGATGCGCGCCGCTCCAGGGGCCATCGAGAAACTGAAGATAGACCCGGAGACGAAAGAAGTGCAGTTCAAGGTAATCGGCAACGAACGCTGGAATACCGAAGTTAAGAACATAGGAGCCCGGGGCATCTGCGGCTCGGGGATATTCGACGCCGCCGCCCAGATGTTCCTGGCCGGTATTATCGGTAAAGGCGGGCGTTTCAATACCGGACTGAAATCCCCACGCTTACTTCGAAACGGTAATGAACCTGAGTTCGTCATTGCCTGGGCGAAGGAAACATCCATCGACCATGATATCGTCATTTGCCAGAAAGACATCAGGGCGGTACAGCTTGCCAAGGGCGCCATGTATTCCGGCGCCAGAATTATGATGAATCGACTGGGAATCGATAAAATCGACAAGGTGATTCTGGCCGGGGCCTTCGGAAGCTACATCGATAAAGAGTCGGCGTCCGTTATCGGTCTTTTCCCCGACTGCGCCCCGGAAAATGTCTACGCGGTTGGCAACGCCGCCGGCGACGGCGCTCGTATGGCGCTTCTTAACATGGCTAAAAGGAAAGAGGCCGATGTCATGGCCAGACAGGTGGAGTACGTGGAATTAGCCGTCGAGCCGGATTTTAATAATGCCTTTACCAAAGCCCTGATATTTCCCCACGCGGAAGACAAATTTCCTCACCTTAAACACCTCCTCCCCTGAAAAGGATAGAAATAACATAAACGTTATTCATAAGGAGGCAGGAATGATAGCCGCTATTGTGAAATTCGAATTGAAGGACGAAGTCAGGAAGCAGTTGGCCGATATCGATGTGGCGAGAAAGCACATCCAGCAGGTGGTGGAAAGCTGCCGCAAGATTCCCGGACTAAAGGAGAAATTCTTTATCATGAACCCCGAGACCTCCGCCCAGGGAGCCATGCTGATGTGGGAAAAACGGGAAGACTTCGACGCGTATCTAAAATCGCCAGAATATAAAGCCACTGTCCTGGATATCTGCGAAGGAGAACCCAGCATAGAGACCTATATACATACTGCCAATTTAACCGACGGCGTGCTTATCTGAATCCCGTTCGACTAATATATTTCTTCACCTATCAGTGTCTGAAAGTCCGGCTTCACCATGGTACTCCATTTGGCCGAGAAGTCCTGGAATTTCTTTGAAGGCGCAGCTTCACGGTTAAATAAGTCCATGTCATCAATATGCATGATACCTACATACTTGTAAGGTATCTCTCCCTTCATCGAGCCGGTTATTTTAACCATTTCGAACTTCTTAGCCCCCGGCAGGCT
>DAOUEB010000016.1:0-32643 GCA_034430675.1 Dehalococcoidales bacterium | reverse complement strand
TCAACAACCGTACCGGTGAATTCATGATTTTTAAATCTAAATCGGCTATCCTCGCCACCGCCGGAGCCGGGTCGATATGGCTGATAAGCACCGAATTAGGCGGGTATTCCAACATGATGTCCCGTACTATTACGGGCGATGGTACCGTCATGGCCTGGAGAGCCGGGGCCGAGCTGACCACGATGGAAGCCGCTGGAGTCCTGCGTATTGCTACCGGCCTTAAGCATAAGTGGTACACCGGGGCAGGTGACGCCAGTTATGAGAATGTCCCACTCGTCGATGCCAACGGCAAAAGGGTACCGTATCCGATACAGGGTTGGGAAGATTGGGGAGCTATGATGCCGGTGCCTGATGTCGAGCAATCTGTCCGGGATGGCATCCTTAAAGGCGAATATGCGCTGCCTTTCTACGGTGATTTTCCGGCCATGCCGGAGGTCGAGAGAAATGCCACCTGGAAACTGATGCTGGGAGAAGAATCTACGACGAAAATTATTATCGATACTTTCAACAAAGCTGGCTATGACCAGAGCCGGGACTTACTCCAGAGTTACAAGTTTATTGAGGGCAGCAATTTACCGCAATGGCGGGAGGCCGGTTACGGCGGCGGCGTGTTAGTCGACTGGAACTTGAAAACTACTCTCGATGGGCTGTATGCCGCCGGAATGCAGATGTTTTCTCCCGAGGACCATAGTTATGCGGCGGCCACCGGCAGGTATGCCGGCCGAAAAGCCGCAGCCTATACCCGGGAGGTCGGTGAGTCCAAAATATCTCGTGAACAGGTCGCCCTTGAGAAAGCCCGGGTTTACGCCCCGGTCAAGCGGAGCAGCGGCATGGAGTGGAAAGAGCTGCATGCCGGTATTGCGAGAGCCATGCAATATTACGTCAGCGAATTCAAAACCGAATCTCTTCTTAATATGGGTCTCGATACCTTGCGAAAAATCGAAGAGGAATCGGTGCCTCAACTGTTCGCTCTGGACCCGCATAAGCTGATGCGCAGCCTGGAAGACCTAAGTCTTTTAACCTACGCTCAAATCATCATTCATGCTTCGCTGGCACGCAAGGCCAGCAGTGTCCCGCTGAACTTCCAGAGGATAGACTACCCGACTCTGGACCCGCCGGAGTGGAGAAAGTTCCTTACGATTAAACAGGAAAACAGCAAGGTCAAAACCGGAGAACTGCCGCTGACCTTCTGGGGTAACATGAAGGAACAGTATGAAGCCCATAATAAAGACTATACCGGTGTATATAAGGGGAAATGATAGTTTTAAAATCAAAACTACACCTATTAAATACACTGGTTTTTGGAGGAAAAGATGTCTCAGGAAAAAGTAAGCGCCATGCCTAATATTACTACACCGAGTGCTCCGGTAGTTTTTAATCCTGATATCTGCGACGGGTGCAACACTTGTGTAGAAGTCTGCCAGATAGACGTGTTCATACCCAATCCAGAGAAAGGCAAACCACCTATCATATTGCATCCTGATGAATGCTGGTATGGCGGCTGCTGTGTTAATGATTGTCCCCGTCCCGGGGCTATCACATTCAAGTGGGCGCTACAGCACCGAGGGTACTGGAAGAACAAGGCCACCGGGGAAGTCCATCAAATCTAGCCGCCTGGAATTCGGATGCATCGCCAGCGGAAAGGAAGATAACCTTATGATTGGCCCTAAGACGGGGTTCACCTCAGAGGCAACACTATAACCGGGAGAGGCCACATGGCTCGTTGAAAGGAAGTACCCCGAAGGAGTATGCTGAAACAACGATGGGACTCTAGTCTGTGGTGCTACTAATTCTGGGGTAAGGTCAACAGCATAAAGAATGACTTAGAATTGAATTAGTGCCAAATTAGTGCCATTTAATGATTAAGCCCTATGCCTTATCACGGCATAGGGCTGATATTAGCTTCAAAATATGGCGTCCCTGGAGGGATTCGAACCCACGACCCGCTGCTTAGAAGGCAGCTGCTCTATCCTAACTGAGCTACAGGGACGGGACTCCATTTCCTTAAAAATGTAACACGAATGAGGACCGAGGTCAATATACCCCTTTTTGTGGCATGTGAGGGATTTTAAGGATATTCGTTAATCATCTTGCCGGAGTAGTCAGTATATCGGCGACGGCCCACCCCAGGGCGGTAGCGCAGGTAACAATCACTCCAGAGATTACTATGCCAATGAAGATAGATAAAAAGGCATACCTGAACTTCAGTCCAAGCAGAACAGCAACAATTGAACCTGTCCAGGCACCGGTTATGGGGAGAGGGATAGCGACAAGTAGTGCAAGGCCTACGTGTTCATATCGTTCTATGGCTTTGCCACGCTGCCTGATTCGTTCGAACAGCCAGTTTAGTAACTTCTCAAAAATACTTATTTTACACAGTAATTTGGAGACGAAGTTAAGTAATAGCAGAATAAAGGGTACCGGTATGAGATTACCGATGATAGCTATTATAAAGGCGTAATACCATGGGAAATGAAAAGTGCTTATGGCAATTGGTATTGCCCCCCGGAGCTCCGAAATAGGTGAAGCCGCAATACCGAGAACTGCTAGGATATTAGAGAGCTCCAAACTAACAAGTTGTTCGAAGGACATATTTCCCCTTAGATATACTCACTATGATAGAAATAGTATTTCACTGAGATTATACTCTGGAAGTGTAGCAAACGTACTCCGATAGCGTCAAGCTGGCTATTGGAATCGACTTCAAAAAGGCTGTCAGCTTGACAACCCTTCATCCACATTGATAGTATTGAAACTGGTGCCCCTTACTGATAATTTAAAAGACTATGCCAAGATTGCTGGATAAAATCGATAGTCCCGCCGACCTGAAAGGATTATCACTGGCGGCGCTGGAAGAACTGGCTGCCGAGCTCAGACGTGAAATCATTACCACGGTGACCACCACCGGCGGCCATCTGGCTTCCAACCTTGGAGTCGTCGAGCTTACCATTGCCCTCCATCGCGTCTTCAACAGCCCCAGGGATAAGATTATCTGGGATGTAGGTCACCAGAGCTACGTGCACAAACTGCTTACCGGACGCAGGCATGAGTTCGGTTCCCTGCGCCAGTACGGTGGATTATCAGGTTACACCTGCCGTGACGAGAGCGAGCACGACCCCTTTGGCGCCGGTCATGCCAGCACCTCGATATCAGCGGCCCTGGGTATGGTCATCGCCCGCGACCTCACTGGCGACGATTACCATGTTGTTTCGATTATCGGCGATGGCGCTATTACGGCGGGGATGTCTTTTGAGGCGCTTAACCATGCCGGCCACCTGGGTTCCAGGCTCATTGTAGTTCTCAACGATAACGGCATGTCCATTTCTCCAACCGTGGGAGCCCTGGCCAAGCTGTTAAGCCGGGTGCGGTTCGACCAGAATTTGCGCAGGGCCAAGACAAGAGGTAAGAAGATTGTTACGGCTCTGCCCAGGGGAGAGAACCTGTGGCAGTTGAGTCAGAAACTAGAGGACAAGTTCAAGGAATTTTTCATGCCGACGGCCATCTGGGAGCAACTGGGCTTTACTTATGTCGGGCCGATTGACGGGCATAATATTCGTGACCTTGAGACCGTTCTTACCCAGGTCAGGGATTCCGCTGACAAGCCGACTCTTGTCCACGTGGTTACCACGAAAGGTAAGGGCTATAGTCCTGCCGAAAGTAACGCCGTCTACTTCCACGGTGTCTCTGCCAAGGGTAGTGGTAACGGCGAAATACCGACCTACAGCGAGGTCTTTGCCCAGACGATGCTCCATCTGGCCCGCAAGGAGCCCAGGCTGGTGGTGGTTACGCCAGCCATGCCCGAAGGGAATTGCCTGAGCATCGTTGAGGCTGAATTCCCGGATCGGGTCTTTGATGTCGGTATCTGTGAACAGCATGCCGTTACTTTTGCCGCCGGCATGGCGACCGAGGGCTACATCCCGGTCGTGGCGATATACTCGACCTTTTTACAGCGTGCCTTCGACCAGGTAATACATGACGTTTGCCTTCAGAACCTGCCCGTTGTCTTTGCCATCGACCGCGGGGGAATCGTCGGCGATGACGGCAAGACGCACCAAGGCACGTTCGATATTTCCTACCTCGCGTTAATTCCCAATCTCGTTGTCTCCGCACCTAAAGATGAAAACGAGCTTCAGCACCTTTTGTATACTGCGGTAAAGTCGCGGAGTCCCATGGCGGTGCGGTACCCCCGCGGCGCCGGGCTGGGAGTGCCGATGGACATGAAACTCCGTGAGATACCCACCGGTGAGGGCGAGGTGCTCCGGAATGGAGAGGATGTGGCTATCCTCGCTCTGGGTGCCTCGGTGGCTCCGTCCCTGGAGGCAGCCGCTAAGCTGGCTGAGAAGGGGGTCGAGGCTACAGTGGTCAACGCCCGTTTTGCCAAGCCTCTGGATGCATCGCTGATAAATGACCTGTCCGGTCGCATCAAACATGTCGTCACGGTTGAGGAGAATGTACTGATCGGCGGCTTTGGTAGCAGCGTCAATAAGCTGCTGCAGGAGTACGGACGGTATGATGTACAGGTAAAGAATATCGGTATCCCGGATGAGTTCGTCGAGCACGGGACCCAGGCTATTTTACGCTCCAAATACGGCCTGGATGCTGAAGGAATCGTGCGGCAGGTTTTAAAACAATTTCCGGAATCCGGTTCGGATTTATCGTTAAAAGTTGAGCGTAAGGCCAGGACCACATAGCGTTGACAAGTATTCATCCTGGCTGTAACAGGGCTGGGGAGTGGAGTTAAAGTTGGTACGGAAATTCATAGTCTGTCCGTCAATTGTAGGTAAGCGACTTCGCAAATGTTCGAAGCGTTATAGCGCATCAGGTGTCCGGTCTGGCGCCTGATTTTTTCTTTTAAGTTATTGATACTCAGGAGCGATGCATGAACAAGATGACTATCAGGGACATCGAGGTTACCGGCAAGAAAGTCCTGGTCCGGGTTGACTTTAATGTCCCTGTTGACCCCAAGACAGGAGCCATCGTTGATGATAGCCGTATCAGGGCGGCTCTGCCTACTATTAAATATCTTATTGAACGCAATGCCAGAGTCATCCTGATTTCTCACCTGGGCCGGCCCAAGGGCAAGGTCGTCGATGAATTACGGCTGACTCCGGTGGCCCAGCGGCTCTCTCAGATTCTGGGACACCAGGTGGGCGTGGCTGTCAACTGTATCGGGCCGGAGGTGGAGAAGTCCGTGGATACCCTGGTGGCCGGCGATGTCCTGCTTCTGGAAAATCTACGTTTTCATTCCGATGAGGAAACGGGCAGCGCCGAATTCGCCAGGGCCTTAGCTCGTCTGGGCGATATCTTTGTCAATGATGCCTTCGGCACCTCTCACCGGGCCCACGCTTCGATAGCCGGCATAGGGCAATATCTGCCGGCGGTAGCCGGACTGCTGCTGGAGAAAGAAATTAATACTCTGAGCGGGCTTTTAGAGCATCCTGCCCACCCCTTTACGTCGATTTTAGGCGGCGCCAAGGTCAGCGACAAGGTAGCGATGCTGGAAAATATCATGGGCAAGGTGGACTGCCTGCTCATCGGCGGGGGCATGGCGGCCACGTTTCTGAAAGCGATGGGCTATGAAGTGGGTACGTCGTTGATTGAAGCGGACAGCGTGGACATGGCGACCGAGTTGATTAAGGAAACCGAGATGAGCGGTGCCCGGCTGATACTGCCGGTGGACGTGGTCGTTGCCGACGATATTGAAAGCAAATCCAGGGGGCAGGTTGTACCCGTTGACGCTATTCCCAGGGATAAGAAAATCGTTGATATCGGCCCCCGGACTGTTGAAAAATTTAGCGAGGAACTGAAGAGCAGCTGGACGGTATTCTGGAATGGTCCCATGGGCGTGGAAGAGATACCGCAGTTTGCTGCGGGAACGCAGGCGCTGGCTAAACTGCTCCCCGGGTTAAACGGCACAACCATCGTGGGCGGCGGCTCGACGGCCGAGGTGGTTAACGCCATGGGGCTGGCTGATAAGGTTACCTTTGTTTCCACCGGCGGCGGCGCTTCGCTGAAATTCCTGGGTGGTGAAGAACTTCCGG
Source organism: Dehalococcoidales bacterium (assembly GCA_034430675.1). Classification (GTDB taxonomy): domain Bacteria; phylum Chloroflexota; class Dehalococcoidia; order Dehalococcoidales; family RBG-16-60-22; genus JAFGPF01. The sequence goes on along the minus strand of DAOUEB010000016.1, from coordinate 26,602 downwards.
GTGTGGTAGCATTACGGGATAAAGGAACACTTTAAATAATGACCAATCTGGACTTGATAAAAGGAATCTCAATATCTTCACCGGCCAAAATCATACTGCTGGTAATCGATGGTCTGGGCGGATTGCCCGACCCGCAAACGGGCAGGAGCGAGCTGGAGACGGCCCGTATCCCCAATCTTGACGCTCTGGCTTCAAGTGGAATCTGTGGCATGGCCGACCCGATAGCCCCCGGTATCACGCCCGGCAGCGGCCCGGGGCACCTGGCCGTGTTCGGTTACGACCCCGTCAGCAGCAATATCGGGCGCGGCGTGCTGGAGGCTGTCGGTATCGATATTGAACTTCAGCCGGGCGATGTAGCGGCACGCGGTAATTTCTGCACCATTGATGGCAAGGGCATTATTACCGATCGCCGGGCGGGGCGTATCTCCAACGAGAAATGCGCCGAATTGTGTCAACTGCTCGACGGTATGTCGATTGACGGCGTTAAGATTCTGGTCTACCCGGTGAGGGAGCACCGTTTTGTGGCCATCTTTCGCGGCGAGAATCTCTTGGCTGATGTTTCCGAGTCTGACCCCTCGCGGACGGGAGTAGCCCCGCTGCCGGTTACTGCATTAAGTCCCGAAGCTGGGAAATTGGCCGATATCGCTAACCGGTTCGCGGTTGAAGCTAAAACACTACTGGCCGGGCATCATCCGGCGAATATGGTCCTGCTGCGGGGTTTCGCCAGGAAGCCCCAATTTCCTACCATGCAGGAGATATATAAGCTAAACCCGCTGGCTATCGCCGTTTACCCGATGTACCGGGGACTGGCCTGGCTGGTCGGCATGGAGGTCGCCCGGACAGGCTCCACGCTTGAAGATGAGTTCGATACTTTGAAGCAGAACTATAACAATTACGATTTTTTCTTCCTGCATGTGAAATGGACGGATAGCGCCGGTGAGGACGGCGACTTTGCCCGCAAGGTGAAGGTACTGGAGCAGGTTGATGCGGCTTTACCCGGCCTGACCGGCCTGGAGCCCGATGTGCTGGTGGTTACCGGCGACCACTCGACGCCGGCAGTGCTCAAGGGTCACAGCTGGCATTCGGTGCCGGTTCTCCTGTGCTCAGAGTATTGCCGCACGGACGCAGTAACAGAATTTTCGGAGTCGGCTTTTCTGGTTGGCGGCCTGGGCAGAATTCACGCTACAGATATTATGCCTCTGGCTATGGCCAACGCTCAGAAACTGACCAAATTTGGTGCTTAGGAGTTAAAAAATGGCACGTGTACCGATGATTGCAGGTAACTGGAAGATGAACACGACAGTAGGGGATGCCGTCAAGCTGGTAAAGACGATGCTGCCCGAACTCGACAAGGTAAGCGGTGTCGACAAGGTGGTCTGCCCGCCGTTCGTATCGCTGGCGGCGGTGAAAGAGGTCATCAAGGACAGCTCCGTCAAGCTGGGGGCGCAGAACGTCTTCTATGAAGAAAAGGGAGCCTATACCGGCGAAATTTCGCCGGAGATGCTGGCCGGACTCTGTGAATACGTCATCATCGGTCACTCGGAGCGCCGGCAGTATTTCGGCGAGACCGAGGAGATTATCGATAAAAAAATAAAGGCGGCGATTGAGAATCTGCTGAAACCCATATTCTGTATCGGCGAGAGCCTGGAAGAGAACGAGGCAGGGAGGACGGAGGAGGTACTGACCCGACAGTGCATGGCGTCCTGCGACCGCCGGTACTTTTTCGGTGGCATTGTTATCGCTTACGAGCCGGTGTGGGCTATCGGCACCGGTAAATCGGCTACCAGTGAAGAAGCCAATAAGACCATCGGCTTCATCCGGCAGTTGATACGTCACCGGCACGGTAGTGAGATTGCCGATAGTGTCCGTATTCTATACGGTGGCAGCGTTACCGCGGCCAATATTACCGAACTCATGAAAAAACCGGAGATTGACGGGGCTCTGGTCGGCGGAGCCAGCCTGAAAGCCGATGATTTCCTGAGCATCGCTCAGCAGGCCTCGGAAATCCGGGGCGTTTCCTGATGGCATGAATCGTCTCGTCGCTATCGTCGGTCCCACCGGCATCGGCAAGAGTCGCCTGGCTCTGCACCTGGCCGGTCGTTTCAACGGGGAAATAGTCAGCGCCGATAGTCGGCAGGTGTACCGTTACCTGGATATCGGCACGGCCAAACCAAGTCCGCAGGAACTATCTCTGATACCTCACCATTTGATTGATATCGTTGACCCCGATGATGATTTCAGTCTGGCCACATATCAGGAGCTGGCCAATCAGTCTATCGAGGATATTCTGGAGCGTAATCGACTGCCTTTTCTGGTGGGAGGCAGCGGTATGTACGTCAAAGCGGCGCTGGAAGGATGGCAGGTGCCAAAGGTTTCTCCCGACCGCGAATTCAGGTATAATGTAGAGAAGCGGGCCAGCGAGAGCGGTGTCGACGAACTTTACGAGGAGCTTGTCAGGGTCGACCCTGAAGCGGCGCGGAAGATTGACCGCCGCAATGTGCGCCGGGTAATCAGAGCGCTTGAGGTGTATGCCAGGGCCGAGAAACCTTTCTCCGAGCTAGGGTATAAAAAAGCCCCCGCCTTCGATTCATTTATCATAGGCTTGACGGCCGGCAGGGCAGCGCTGTACCGCACGGTCGACCGCAGAGTCGATGAAATGATAGAGCGCGGCCTCGTGCGGGAAGTGGAAAATTTGCTGAAAATGGGGTATCATCTAAACTTACCGTCCATGTCCGGCATCGGTTACCGGCAGGTCGGGCAGTTTCTGAATGGTGAGCTTACACTGGAAGCGGCGATACAGAAAATAAAAACGGAAACCCACCGGTTTATCCGGCACCAGTATGCCTGGTTCCGGCTGAAGGATGAAAAAATACACTGGTTTGATGTAGAGCAACAGGGAGATGCTGAGATAGAGAGGGCGCTGCCTGAGTTCATAAGTAGCGAATAAGCAGGAGTAGAAAGAGAAACAAGTAATGGACTTTACCAAGATGCAGGGCGCCGCCAACGATTTTATCGTGGTGGATGCGCGTAACATGAAGCGTGACTGGCCCGGACTGGCTTTAGCCGCGTGTGACCGTCACCTGGGTATCGGTGCCGATAGCCTGATATTGCTGCTGTCTTCGGATAAGGCCGATTTTGGCATGCGTACTTTTGATGCTGACGGCTCTGAAGCCGAGACCTGCGGCAACGGTATCAGGTGCCTGGCCAGATACACCCTGGAGAAAGGGCTTGTCGGTCCGGATGCCGAAGAGATAACGATAGAAACGGTTGCTACCATCAACATGGTCAGGTTTGAACGGGAAGGCGGTATAGTTACCAGGTTCTGGGCCAACATGGGCAAGCCTGGATTTTCTGCCGATAAAATTCCTGTAAATCTGAAGTCGGGAGAGGGCGGAGTAGTTGACGTAAATAATATGCTGAGCTATAAGGTTAAAGTCAATGGCGCTGACCTGACGCTTAACCTTGTCTCTATGGGGAACCCGCATGCCGTCCATTTTTACCGGCGGCCGGTAGCTGATTTCCCGTTGTCGGCAATCGGGCCGCTGGTGGAAAAACTGGCGGTATTTCCCAATCGGGTCAACTTCGAGATAGCCCGGGTGCTCGATAACAGGCACCTGGAAGCCCGTGTCTGGGAGCGTGGCGTCGGCGAGACACTGGCCTGCGGCAGCGGCGCCTGTGCCATAATGGTAGCTTCTAAATTGCTCGGTTATACCGAACAAAAAGTGGATATAAAGCTCCCCGGCGGCGTACTGAATGCCGAATGGAACGGCAATGGCGAGGTGGTGCTGGGAGGGCCGGCGGCGGTAGTCTTTGAAGGCAAATGGCCAGATTGAGGTGTGACGTATGAAAATAGCCAGAAGAATAGAACAACTGAAGCCATACCTGTTTGTGGAAATTACTAAGAAAATAGCTGAGAAAAAGGCCAGGGGCGAGGATGTTATCAGCTTCGCCATCGGCGACCCGGATATCCCGACACCTTCCCATATCATCGACGGACTCTGCAAGGCGTCTCAAGACCCGGCTAACCATCGCTATCCGGAATCGGAAGGCCTGCCGGAGTTGCGCCAGGCTATCGCCGCGTGGTATAAGAAGCGCTTCGATGTGACCCTGGACCCGGATACCGAGGTGCTACCGCTTATCGGCTCCAAGGAGGGCATCGGGCATATCGCTTTTTGCTTTATCGACCCCGGGGATATCGCGCTGGTGCCGGACCCGGCTTACCCGGTCTACGCCATCGGCACCCAGCTAGCCGGCGGCCGGCCTTACTACATGGCGCTTGAGGAGAGCAACGGCTTTCTGCCCGAACTGAACGACATCCGTGATTACGTTCTGGAGGAGACCCGGCTATTGTGGCTCAACTATCCCAATAACCCCACCGGCGCCGTCGCCGAGCTCGATTTTTTCAATCGGGTGGTTGAATTTGCCGGGAAGCACGAAATACTCGTCTGCCACGACGGGCCGTACTCGGAGGTGGCTTTCGACGGGTACGAGCCGGTCAGCCTGATGCAGGCCGAGGGGGCTAAGGACGTCGGCGTGGAGTTCCACTCGTTCTCCAAGAGCTACAACATGACCGGCTGGCGTATCGGCATGGCGGTCGGCAATGCCAAAGCCGTCGGCGCTTTAAGAACGTTGAAGTCCAACCTGGATTCGGGGATTCCACAGGCTATTCAATACATGGCTATCGAGGCATTAGAAGGGCCTCAGGACTGCATCTCGGAGCATAATAACACTTACCAGAGACGCCGTGACCTTATCGTCGAGGTGTTGGCCAATATCGGCCTGGAGGTCACGTTACCCAAGGCTGGCCTGTACGTGTGGGCGAAGGTTCCCGAGGGCTATAACTCGGTTGATTTTACGGCTGATTTGCTCGACCAGGTGGGTGTGGCGGTTACCCCCGGAGTAGGCTACGGTCGGAGCGGTGAGGGATACGTGAGATTGTCGCTGACTATCCCGGATGCGGCGCTGGTCAAGGGACTGTCGCGGCTATCGGGATGGCGTAATACGCGACACCTGACACCCAGGAGATAACTTGACATAATATTCTTTCTGAGGAGAGTAGTATCACTAGGAACACGATTGTCACCAGGGCTGCGCCGGAAAGAGCCTTTATATTGGCCGTGGCCCACAAGGGGAGCCGGGGGAGGCAATCAGCCGAGAATTCCATAGAAGAACTGGCGCAGCTGGCTGGTGCCGCCGGTGCCGAGGTCGTCGGCAGGATAGTCCAGCAGCTGACAGTGCCGTCGCACGAATTCTACGTAGGTAAGGGCAAGCTCGAAGAGCTCCTGGCTCTAAAAGACAGCAGCGATTTCAGCGTTCTCATTCTCGATGACGAGCTTACGCCCAATCAGCAGCGTAACCTGGAAGAAGCCCTTAACGTTAAGGTAATCGACCGCGCCGCGCTTATCCTGGACATCTTCGCCAGGCGCGCCCGCACCCACGAGGGACGTCTTCAGGTGGAGCTGGCCCAGCACCAGTATCTGCTTCCCCGGCTGGCCGGGCAGTGGCGTCACCTGGAAAGACTCGGCGGCGGAATTGGCACCAGGGGCCCGGGAGAATCACAGCTGGAGACGGACCGCCGCCTGATACGCCGCAAGATACAGCATCTTAAAGAGCAGACCGAAGATATACGAAAACATCGCGCCCTGTACCGGCAGAGACGGCAGAAGAGCGGCATACCGGTCGTGGCGCTGGTAGGCTACACCAATGCCGGTAAAAGCACGTTATTGAATGCCCTCTGCCAGGCCGATGTCTACGCGGACGACCGGCTCTTCGCCACCCTCGACCCCACCACCCGCCGCTTAACCCTGCCTGATAGCAGTGTGGTGCTCTTTACCGATACCGTCGGCTTTATCCGGAAGCTGCCGCCGACAATTATCAGCGCCTTCAGGGCGACCCTGGAAGAGCTTACCGAGGCCAGTCTGCTGCTTCATGTGGTCGACCTGGCTTCTCCAGATGCCGCGGAGCAGTGCCAGGCGGTTGAGGATATCCTCGGTGAGCTGGGGCTGGCCGATAGACCGCGTATCACCGTGCTGAATAAAATAGACATGTTGCTGCCGGGCAGAAAGGTCTGGGATGAAAAATCGGCCCTGGACTATTTCTCCGCTCAGGGAGTAACCGCGGACGAGAGCACTGTGCCTGTTTCGGCGGTGAAGGGGTGGGGGTTAGCCGGGCTTCTGGAACTGGTGGGTGAAAGCCTGACCATGAATAGCGCAGTCAGTTGACATAATATTATGGAACTACAACCGGGTCCTCTTTTCGCCATACTGACGGCGGCGTCTTTTGCCGTGTCTCAGATACTGGTCAGAAGGTCGACATATCAGTCCGAAGAGTCCTTTACGCCGCTGGCGGTTTCCATGCTGGTGGGCACGCCCATTTTCGTGCTGCTGGTGACTTTCTTCGGGGAGTGGGACGCATTTCTGTCGTTCTCATGGCAGCAATACGCCTTACTCGCCGCTGCCGGCGTGATTCACCTTGTCATTGCCAGGTATCTTTTCTTCAACAGTACCCGCATTATCGGCGCCAATCCTACCGTGGCTATCAGCAGGGCCAGCGTTGTTTTTTCGGTTATCCTGGGCGTCGCTTTTCTGGGCGAATCGGTTACGGCGCTGCAAATAATCGCGGCCTTGCTGATTATGTTCGGGGCGATACTGACGACGACGGAAATAAGCCGTAAAACCTTCAGGATATCGACGCGTGGCCTTCTGATGGGACTCGGCATTGCCATCTGTTCCGCGGGGTCGGCAACTTTAATACGGCCGGTAATGACGGAGACCGATGCCATTTACGCGGCTACCTTCGTTATGTATCTGGCGGCTTTTGTGATAATTATGTTTATCCTCTTATTCTGCGGACAGCAGCGAAATAACGTTATGCAGCAGGGTGGCCGCACGTTTCTCATATTATCATCCGCGGCTGTCTTTCTGGTTATCGGCCACCTGCTTCGTTTTTCCGCTTTGCAGTACAGTCCGGTCAGCGTGGTGCAGCCACTGATAGCCACGATTGTCATTTTCACGCTACTGTTCTCCTGGATAGTCAACCGCCGGATAGACGTCTTTAACTGGAGGGTCGTTGCCGGAATTATCATGGTGCTGGCGGGCGTATTTCTCATATACGGTTGACGCTTTGTCATCGTACTTGACCTGCACTATAATGTAGTTGAAAATATCACACGTAAGGAGGTTCCCGTGACAGTAGAGGAAATGGAAAAGCGACTTAAAGTCCTGGAGGACATCGAGGCGATTAAGAACCTGCAGAACGATTATATCTATGCGCTGGCCAGCCAGCAGTGGGACGACATGCTGGACTGCTTTGCCGAGGACTCCGTGGCCGATATCTGGACACACGGACCGCGCCAGGGCAAGAAAGAAATCGGGGACCTGTTTAAGGGTTTCGCCGGCAAGATACTGCCGACGCACGGGCACCTGGTGGCCCAGCCGGTTATCAAGGTCGATGGGGATACGGCGGAGGGGTACTGGATTTTATACGTCTTTATAGACGAACCAGAGACAAAATACTACCAGGGTAAGTACGACTGCAAGTACGTCAGGGTTAACGGCGAGTGGAAATTCAGCGTTTTGAAGTACACGCGCCCCTGGCCGCCGTTGCCCGAAGCTGCGACGCCCTAGAATCAATATCTGGGTGTTTTAACGTGCTTTCGAATGGTATTCTACCTTTAGACCTGGTTGGGTGGTGGTTGTGAGGCTTTAAAATCTTACTTTTTGGACTTTTTATCATGGAAAAGAGGCAGCCGATACAGGCGGCCGTTGTTGTCTATAGAAAGACACCGGGGGATGGTCTGCTGGTGCTGGGGTTACTGCGCACCGAGGAATGGGGTGGTTTCTGGCAGCCCGTGACCGGCGGCGTGCGGGTGGGAGAGACTATTAAGGACGCTGCTTTGCGGGAAGTGCGTGAAGAAACGGGTATTTCCGGTCCGCTGCGTTTCTTTGACATGGGTTACCGGTATTCTTTCACATTACCGGAGAAGTATAAGATATTTTACGACGATGATGTCGATACGCTTACGGAGCATGCCTTCGGTTATGAGACGGATATCGAAGATATTATATTAAGCGATGAGCATACGGAGTACCGCTGGCTGACCCCGCCGGAGGCCATTGAAGTTTACGAGTACCCGGAGTACAACGAAGCCCTCAAAAGGCTTATCAAGCATCTGGATAGCGGTAAGTAAGGGTTAACCCAACCCCTTGATCCCCCACCTTTCCTTGTCATTGCGAGGAGCGCAGCGACGTGGCAATCTCTATCTACCTCACCCCCTTAATCCCCCACCTTTCCTTTGTCATTGCGAGGAGCGCAGCGCGGCAATCTCTATCTACCTCACCCCCTTGTGTTCCCCCTCTCCTGGCAAGGCTTTCAGCAGGAGAGGGGGAAAGCTTTAGAAAGAGGGGCTGCGCCCCTCTTAAAGGCCTCTTGTTGAATATTTATAAGAATAAAATAGACATAATATCTTAAAAAGAATTAAAATCTTGACAACTATGTAATCCGACATGTATAAAATAGATGCTAAAAGATTAGGATGGGCTAATATAATGAATGTAAGTTTATTGAGAAAAATTATTCCTTATTTAGGTCGACAAAAGAATCTTGTTCCAATATTGGTAGCTCTCGTTTTAGTTTGTATTACTTTCTTATTGGGATGGAATATAGGTTATTCATCATACAATAGTCTGGTTGCTTCGAGCCAAGTACTTCAAAATAATTATGATAAATTACATGAAGAATATACTGTTATGAGGTCCAAATATCAGGAGATGCAGGATGAACTAAACCAGATAAGAGACAAATATGAAAGCGAGAAAAATGAACCAACTGTTAAAACAGTTATATATGATAAGTATGGTTGGCTCAATACTAATGAAGTGCAATGGCTAGCGGTCGTGCTTGGGAAGGACGATGTATTTGAAGGTCGTATTGTTATTTCAACAAGAGTAGGTACAGAAGTGGATTGGAGTTATATATCTGGTGGGTCAATTATATTTTCGGTTTTAGGTCCTAAATTGTTAAAAGTATTTGATGCGGGTCGCATACAGGATGAATATATATTTAAATTTATTGCCGAAGAATCTGGCGACTATAGACTCATTTTTAGTGATCCCACATACAGAAGCCGTGTAGAATTGTATTACAATTGCCCCACTACGATACGAGAACTTGATGTAAATAGGTAGTTAATATAATGACCAGTTATTATTATTTTATTTTCAAATACTTGTTTTAACTTTTCATTCACCGGCCCCGCTTTATTATCTCAACTCTATAAAGTCCAATATAAAAAACGAAGCCCTGAAATCGAAATCTGAGCACCTTGAAGGTTTTTCCCGTGGAAAATATCGCGGGACTCCCTAAATTATCAGGGTTTTGTCTTTTTCCTGCGGAGTCGCGGAAAGTACATGGGAACATCCCGCATGTACTGCTCGTACTCTTCGCCGAACCGCGCCAGCAGCATCCTCTCTTCATAGCGCGAGATGTAATGCAAAAAGGCGATGATGATAATCCATACCGCCAGACCCGCCAGTGACGTGTTCAGCAGGAGCAGTCCCAGGTAGAGGAGTATTTCGCTGATGTATATGGGTGCCTGACGATTCCGAAGACGCTCTTTCTGATAATATGCGGTTCTTTTCTTACTTCAATAAATACTATTTTCAGCCCGGTCCACGCCAAGTAAGCGGAAATGATTAACACGACAACCCCCAGCGGTAATCTAACGGCGAACGAAATATAATCGTTGAGGAGGGTGGAGTATTTGAAAATGAAAGCGTCGGTTATCCAGACGGCCAGGAAGAGGATAAAGAGTATTGCCTGACCGGCATCGCCGAACGTATGCTCGCCGGTAAGGTCGTCACGATGCCGCAGGGCGTCTCTGCTGTAGCGCTTATGAGACATAATGTTCTCCTTCAATTGTTATCTTTATTATGTCAACACTGAAAAGCCCCGAACTTTGGGGCGCACAATATATGTTATGTAGCGTTACCCACGTATAGAGATAATTTAACATAATAATAAAGGGTGCTCCCCTGCTCATTTATAAAAGTAAAATCGTCATGGCTGCACCTCCTGGGGAGATTATAGCAGAGGGTAAGAAGACAGTCAGTAAGATGGTGTCGTGATTGAAAGCAATAACTGCAAATGTATTAGCGGATAAGGCGAAGAGTGAATAGAAGTGTTATTTTAGAAAGAAAAACTCCATTATTAAACCAATAAGAATAAAAATAAAGCCGGAAATAATGAAAGACCTTCTAATGATATTTTTACCGGAAATAGAATTTAAAAAATAAACAATGAGGAATACTAGCAGATGAGAAATAAAGAATAAAATTACAAAGAAAGGAAATACGGTAAACCCAGATATAATACGTCTAAATATATGTAATATGTCTAAAAATACCTGATAACGAGCTGGTTCTGATGAATACCTTCGAATAATAACATCCATAATTGCCAATATTAAAAAGCGAAAAAAAAGAATGAAAGAGCAGATTCCTAATAAATACGGATTGTATTTAACTATGGAAAATATGAATAAAATCCAAATAGTGGAAAGAGTGAGAGTACTAAAAAGCATTCTTTTCTTAAATATAGTTTTAAATGTAGGTTGAGAAGCAGATGGTGGGTTAAAAACGCTAGGTACTTCGTAGATAGTTCTGTTCAGTCGGCCGGTGAGAACAAGGAAACGATTATTTAACCGATGAGCGAACCGACCGACAACATCAGGATTAAAAAGTATAGATCCAAAACCAGTTCCAACTAATAGACCGAATATTTGGATGAATTTAGCCCAGTGCTGTGCATCCATAATAGTGAGTCCCCTCATCCACCGAGTTTCTTCACCATCTCCACGACTTCCTTGCCCGTGGCGCGGGCTTCCTCCAGGGCCGTCATGCCGATGTTGGCCCCCTCGCTGGTTTTCACATCGCCTTTTTCGCGTCCGTAGCCGATGGCTCCCCGCACCGGCACCATGCCCTGGGACATGAACCAGCCGTAGAGCTGCACGCGGGTCTGCCCGGCGCCCACCTTCCTCAACGCAAGAATAGGAGCCGCCACCTTACCGTTCAGCGGCCGGTCCTTCAGGTAACAGAAGGTCCTGTCGATAATCGCCTTGGCCTGCGCCGTGTAGCTGTGGAAATAGACCGGACTCCCGAACAGCATGGCGTCCGCCTCTTCCATCTTCTTGTATAGCGACTGCATATCGTCCTTTATCCTGCATTTACCCGTCTGAAAGCAACTGGCGCAGGCGTCACACCCGGCGATGGTCTTATCGTAAATCAGAAAGATATCTGTCTCGGCCCCGGTCTCGCGTGCCGCCGCCAGTGCCTCTTCCACCATAATTTCGGTATTACCCCCTTTGCGGGGACTGCCGACAATGCCCAAAACCTTCATCGGAATACCTCCTTTGCTCATCAAATAGTATATTCAGTCGGACTCTGATATGCAACTCACGGGCCGAGCTTTATGAAACCTTAATCAAACCTTTATCAAACCTTAATAAAATTTATCCGCCGTGGCGACAGGCTCGATTATAATAGTAACGGTATGGGTAGTTTCAGCGGCGGTATCTTCAAGATAATAGCGTTCTTCTTCATCACTTTAGTGGTCGTGGTGACGTTGCCCCGGCTCAGTCCGGTTATCTTCCCGTCTTTGCAGGAACCATCGCCGGCCTTCGACTGCGATGACGGCACCCTCGATATGTACCGACACTTTGACAGCCTGGGGATTGAGTCCACGCCGATTGTGGGTAACCTGGACATGTCCGGCGAAGAGTACATGGAATGTAACCACGTCTGGCTGCTGGTGAAATCCGGCGACAATGATATCGCTTACGACTGGGGAATCCCCCGCTTTGACCGCCAGCACTACGAAGGCTATACCATCAGCCTCGATTACCTGCTGTTTGCCGTGGAAGAGGATAAGAAAGGCGCCGATTTACTGGCTTCGGCGGAATATTAGCTACGACTTTATGGTGGGCTCGGTAGGGTTCGAACCTACGACCAACCGGTTATGAGCCGGCCGCTCTGCCGCTGAGCTACGAGCCCCTGCTCGCCTCACCTATTTTACCTCGACCGACTCCCAATATCAAGAGAAAACCGTATTTCACCTTCCCCTCTCCTGCCAGCGAGAACTGGGGTTTTTCGATACAGTAAGGTAGGAGAGGAGCCGTTGTTGAGGTATAATTGTCGCTATATATTATGTCAACTATTCACCCTGCCGTTTGAATTACACTCATATTAATAGTAATATAGGTAAAGCAAACCGACCGGGAGATGTAGCTTTAGGCATGGCCGACTGGAAAATTACCGCAACGACTATTTATTGTGATGCTGTTGACGATGAAGTAACGTTGATGGTTTCCGGTGACGGCACGGTGAGATGTACCGGACACCAGAAGTATGCCAGACCCGATAAAGAAACAGCCAGGGAAATGAAAAAGAAAAGCCAGCAGTCGGGCAAACAGCTCGGCTGTTCGGGACTCGATTGCCCCAGAGTGGTTCAATACCGGGACAGTTTGCTGGGTGAGAAGTGACGATATCAGATAAAGAAAACACTGAAATAAACAGCCCTAACGGGGCCAAGATAAAGATTGAAAACGTCTCTCTTTCCTTCGGCGGCGTCAGGTCTCTGATTGATATCGACGTGGATATCGCGGATAGAGAAATCCTGGCTATCATCGGGCCCAACGGCGCCGGTAAGACCTGCCTGCTGAACTGCATCAACGGTTTTTACAAGCCGCAGCAGGGCGATATCTATTTTGAGGGCAGGAGGATCACCCGCATACGACCCAACAGAGCCGCCAGGATGGGTCTTGCCCGGACCTTTCAGAACATCGAGCTGTATACCGGCCTGAGCACCCTGGAGAACATTATGGCCGCCCGGCATGTTTTAATGAAACAGAATATGCTGAGCAGCGCTCTCTATTACGGGTGGGCGCATAAGGAAGAAATTACCCACCGCAAGACCGTGGAAGACATCATCGATTTCCTGGAGATAGAGCCGATTCGCAAGAAGACGGTCGGCATGCTTCCCTATGGAATGCGCAAACGGGTGGAACTGGGTAGAGCTCTGGCCCTGGAACCGAAGGTCTTATTGCTTGACGAACCCATGGCGGGTATGAACCTCGAGGAGAAGGAGGATATCGCCCGCTTTATCATCGATATCTTTGAAGGTCAGGGTGCCACCTATCCAAATACCCCTGTGCTGCGGGATGGCGTCAGCTGCATCGTCCTCGTCGAGCATGACATGGGAGTGGTCATGGATATCGCCGACAGGATTGTCGTTCTCGACTTTGGCCGCAAGATTGCCGAGGGCACTCCGGACGAGATTAAAAACAACCCGGAGGTTATCGCCGCCTATCTGGGCGAGGAGAAAAAGTAGCCGCCGCCCGTCTTATTCCCACTTCCTCTCGTCAACTATTCTCTGTTTTTCCTCCGGGATGCCGCCCGGCTCTACGAACTCAATCTTATCTATCTTGATGCGGCAGGTGTCCTGGAATTTTTTGTTAATGCCTTCGGTAAGCTTTGCCTTATCCGCACTTGCTTCTTTCAACTCGACTTTCAGGGTCATTTCATCGCGGTGCTGCCGCCGTCCGACGATTAACTGGTATCTGGCAACCTGGCTGAAGCTCATAATCGCCTGCTCTGCCTGCCTGGCCACGACGAACATGCCCCTTACCTTGACCGCGTCCCCTGCCCTGCCGACAATCCCGGTAATCCGGTTGGTGGTCCGACCGCACGAACAGGGTTCGGTGATATACGAGGACAGGTCTCCCGTCCCGAAGCGGATGAGTCCCCAGTTTTTATTAAAAAGCTGAGTGGTGACAATTTCACCAATCTCACCGGGTCCCAGCTGCTTGCCGGTCTCGGGGTCGACTATTTCCGTAACGTACTCGTCCATGAGGTGCATGCCGGACTTCTCGTGGCACTCGTAAGCGATAGCCCCGCCCGGCTCGGTCACGGCATAGGCCTGGTATGTGTCGATTCCATAATCTCCCTCGAAGGTCTTCCTGAGTGAAGGCGGGAGCATCTCGCCGGTAAACCAGGCGTGCTTTAGAGAGAAGTCGCGTTTCAGGTTGTAGTTCATTTCCTCAGCCCGCTTGATAACGGTCATCAGGAAGCTGGGCGTGCCCACGAAGCCGGTGACTTTAAGGTCTTTCATTATCTGTATCTGGAGGTCGGTATTGCCGGTGCCGGCCACGACCACCGTCGCCCCGCAGTCGCGTATGGCCTCGTGAAACAGGATACCCGCCGGGGACATGTGGTAGGTGAAGGTGTTGATAACCACGTCGCCCTTTCTGAATCCGGCCGCCCAGAATGACCTGGCGAACCACTGGATGCTGGAAGGTTGAATTTCGTAAATCGGGCCGGGCGAAATAAAGACGCGCTCGATATCTTCGAACGGTATAGCGGCAACTCCGCCATAAGGCAGGTTCTCCTTCTGCATCTCTATCAGGTCGGTCTTTCCGGTAACGGGCAGCTTTTCCAGGTCTTTAACCGTGCGAATATGGTCGGGGCTGATGCCGGCCCGGTCGAACAGTTTTTTCACGGCGGGGGCATATTTGTAAACATGGTTGATGTGCTCTATCAGTTTCCGGTCGAGGTGTTTCTCACGGGCTGCCGGCGACATTGTTTCCAGTTCGTCAAAGTACTCGTCCTTCTTAGACCTTACAGCCATCTCTTTCTCCTCTTGTAATGCTTCACTTCGCGGTAGCTCTTCTTGGTGCCCAGGGCCGACAGTCCCATGTAAAACTCTTTCACGTCCTCGTTATTTTTAAGGAAATCGGCGGTGCCGTCAAGCACAACCCGCCCGTTCTCCATGACATAGCCGTAATGCGCGATGCTCAGGGCAATCCGTACGTTCTGCTCCACGAGCAAGACCGATGTTTTCTGCTCGGTATTAAACCGCCGGATAATATCGTATATTTCTTCGACCAGCAGCGGTGCCAGTCCCAGCGACGGCTCATCCAGCATCATCAGTCTGGGGGTAGCCATCATCGCCCGGCCGATTACGAGCATCTGCTGCTCGCCCCCGGAAAGGTAGCCGGCCGTGTTCCGCCGCAGCGCCTTCAGACGCGGGAAGTAATCGTAGACCATCTCCAGGTCCTGCTTGACGGCGTGGCGGTCATGGCGGTTATGCGCGCCGACCATCAGGTTTTCCTCGGTATTGAGGTGCTCGAAGACATGGCGGCCTTCCAGCGCCTGGATAATACCCAACTTGCCAATCTCTTCGGCGTTTCTCCTGTCTATTCTCTCGCCGTTCCACTCGATACTGCCGTCGGTTACCTCCCCCTCCTCGACATGGAGCAGCCCCGATATCGCCTTGAGGGTGGTGCTCTTGCCGGCACCGTTGGCGCCAAGCAGAGCGATGATAGCACCGTCTTCCACAGCCATGGACACGCCATGCAGCACCCTTATGACATTGAGGTAGGTAACCTCAATGTTGTTTAACCTGAGCATCTATATTTCTCCCCTACCGGGTGGGGGCTCCGCTTATGAGCGGAGCCCCAGCTTATGCTTTTAGCTTACTTTTATTACTTACCGAACCAATCGAAGTCTTCGTACCTGACCACCGGAGCATCAATCCAGTCGGTCAGCGGTACGATTTCGCCGCCCTGTACCTGGAAGACACGTACCGATTTCGACAGGCGGTTGTCACCCGCCGTATAGCTTACCGGGCCGTGCAGCCCATCGACATTGAAGTTATTTAGCTTCTGGATGCCCTGTTCCTCCAGGGCTTTCCATGATTCGGCGTCGCCCTTGGCGAGAACATCATATCCGGCATTCTTGACGGCTTCTTTGAGAATTTCCGCTATGATAAGGCTCTGTGCCCAGCAGGTGATGTAGTCCATGTTTTCGGCGTCCTTGGGATGGTTTTTCTCCATGTATTCCGTCATCTTGGCCATGGCGGGCACATCGTCGCCCCAGTTAACGGTCGGGAAGACGCCGTAAACGCCCTCGGCGGTATCAGCCCCGGCGATATCAACAAAGGCGCTGGTAAAACCGGCGTGGCCCGAGCCGATGGTGATTCCGGGGAACATGCCCAGCTCGTAGGCGTTCTTGACGATCATTGCCGTCGGGGCCGGTGTGCTGGAGATGTATAGAATATCGGGGTTCAGCGCTTTGATTCGTGTCAGGGATTCCATCTCGGAAGTTGTGGTACTGGCATGCTCTTCAGTGGCTACAATTTCAATACCCATATCGGCAGCGTAGGCCGTGGCGGCATCCCTGGCTCCGGCACCGGTGGAGTTGTTCAGCAGGTGCATCGCCATCTTGGGCTTGCCTGTACCCTTCCAGATATTATCCATATAATATTTGGCGAACACCAGGAAATCGTCGCCGTAGTCGGGCATCTGTCCGTAGATATGCTGCGGAGGCCGGTAGATAATCGGTGAAGAGAAGGCCGCCATACCGGGGAATCCGGCGCGGTTGGCAATCTCCATGGAGGCGGTCATCATGGCTGAAGATGACGTGGTGTACATCAAGCAGCCTTCATCCATGAAGTTCTTGACGATAGTAGCTACCTTGGCTGCGTCATAACCGTTGTCTCGCCAGACTACCTCAACCTGGTATCCTTCCACGCCGCCAAGTTCGTTATTGATATATTCAAAACAGTCGAGGTTGCCATGCCCCATGGGGGCACCTTTTTCCGCGGCTTTTCCCGTGGTAGGCGTGGTGATGCCTACTTTCAGAGTCTTGTTTTCTTTGTCACCATCGCCGCATGCGCTGAGTACGGGCAGCGCGATAACCATCAGCGCCAGGCAGATGACGACGGCAATAATCAGTCTCTTGTTATTCATTTTTCCCTCCTTTAAGGATTTATCGGTTCGCTGTTCTTGTTTGACGGCAGTGAACTACATAATCCATACCCCCTTTAACTTATTATTTAGTACGAAAACGGCCATAAGCGATAGGCCGATTTGAAAAGTGCCCAGCGATGGGCCAGTCCCCGCGGCTCCAGTATCAGGAAAAGCACGATGACGAGTCCGAAGAGCATCGGGGAAACGCCGGTGGCAAAGCCGGCAGGTAACATGGTAAACGTGCTCTCTAAAAAGGGGACCAGCTCTACAGTCAGCACCTGTTGCAGAATCCTGATAAACACAACCCCGAAAATGGGGCCTATGGAAGTGCCCAGTCCGCCGATGATTATCATGCCCACGTAAAGTATCGATTCCGTAAAGCTGAACTGCTCGGCGTTGAGAAACCCTATCCAGTGAGCCAGCAGGGCCCCGGCGATACCGGCGAAGAAGCAGCCGATGAAGAAGGCCAGCAGCTTGTAGTAAAGGAGGTTGACGCCCATGACCTCGGCGGCAAGGTCGTTATCGCGGATGGCGATAAAGGCTCGCCCCACCTTGGTCCTGGCCAGGTTCTTGGCAAAGAAAACACACAGGACGGCGATGGTAATAATAAGATAAAACTGGCTCGACTCGCTGCGGAAGACCAGACCGCCTATAGAGGCATAGGGCACCTTGATGCCGAGAAAGCCACCGGTATATCCCCAGTGGTTGATGACCCAGATAATGATGAACTGGGCGGCGATGGTGGTAATGGCCAGGTAGAAGCCCTTGACTCGTACCGAAGGCAAACCGAAGATAATACCGATGAGCCCGGAAACAACCCCGGCGCCGATGAGTCCGACCAGGAAAGGCATTTCCAGTCGGTTGGTCAGTATGGCGGCGGTGTATGCCCCCACGGCGATGAATCCGGCATGTCCGATGGATAACTGCCCGCAGTAACCGACCAGGATATTCAGTCCGATAGCCGCGATGAGGGTGATACCAATCAGATTAAAGACCCCCAGCCGGTAGTTGCCGAAGTATAGCGGTGTCGTGAAGAGAAGAACGAGAAAGCCGATGAGCAGCACCCAGTGGGTCTTGGTGCGTACTATGGCCATGTCTTCGGCGAAGTTATAATTACGGGTCCCGCACGGTAAACTCATTCTAAATTCTCTCTATGCGCTCCTCTCCAAATAGCCCGTAGGGCTTGATAACCATGACGATGATGATAATAACGAAGGGTATGATATCCCTGACTCCGGCCCAGAGATATGGCGTAAGGTAACCGCCGCCGAGGCTTTCACAGAGTCCGATGATGGGGCCGGCGATGATGGCTCCGGCGAAGGAGTCCAGGCCGCCGAGTATTACCACGGAGAAGGCTTTCAGCCCGGTCTCGACCAGTCCGTGGGTGATGCCGCCGATGCTGGATATCAGGATGCCGCCGATTGCCGCCACGCAGCAGGCAAACATCCATGATGTGGAGAAGACCCTGGTTACCGGGATGCCGCAGGCCTGGACGGCCATCTGGTCGTCGGCGGTAGCCCGCATGGCGATACCCATCCTGTGGTAGCGGAAGAACGCGGTCAGTAAGACGAACACCACCAGGCAGATGACGATTACCCAGACATATTCCTGGGAAATGACCGCCGGGCCGATGTGGATTACTTCCCGGGGGAAAAGGCGGGGCAGCGCGTCAACACTCCACGGCCAGATGAATGTTATCACCCCTTCAATGAAGTAGCCTATCCCCAGCGTGACGGTGATAAGCGATAGAATAGGCTGGGCGATGAGCGGGCGCAGGGCGAACCTTTCGATTACCCAGCCCAGGAACATGGCGAAGAGAATCACCAGCGGAAACGCAATATAAACAGGCAATTCGGCCTGTGCCAGCATCGAGTAGGTGAACCATGAGGAAATCAGCACTATCTGCCCCAGGGCCAGGTTGGCCACGCTGCTCGATTTCCAGACCAGGACGAATCCCAGCGCGATTAGGGCATAGACCATGCCCACCGATATGCCGGTGATAACAAACTGGAGTAACTCAGCCATTTACCGGTATGTCCCTTTCTAAATACTCCTTACCTGAATACTCGTGATTACCTGGCCTTTCCGACCGTCTCTATAGGTCACCGCTGCCTGTACGTCCACCTTGTCCTTGCTACCGTATAAAGCATCGATTAAATCTTTATACCGTTCTTCCATGAATTCTCTTCTCAGCTTGCGGGTCCGCGTAAGCTCGGCTTCATCCGGGTCGAACTCCTTGTGCAGCAGCACGAACTTCTGCACGTGGGACTGCTCCGGCAGATAGCCGTTGACCCGCTCCAGGTCCTGCCGTACGAGGTCGGCCACCTCTTTTTTCTGGGAGAGGTCGACGAAGGTAGTGTAAGGGATGCGGTGGCGTTCCGCCCATTTGCCCACCATGGCAAAATCCATGTTTACGATGGCCGAGACATAGTCTTTATCCTTGCCTCCGATGACCATAGCGTCTTTGATGTACGGACTGAATCTGAGCCTGCCCTCGATGTACTGGGGTGCGTACTTGGCGCCCGATTTCAGCTGGCCCATGTGTTCCAGACGGTCCATGAATATCAGGTGCCCCTGCTCGTTAATATTAACGGCGTCCCCTGTATGGCACCAGCCATTTATGAGGGTCTCCTCCGTTTTCTCCGGGTTTTTGTGGTAACCCGTGAACATGCAGTCGCTGGTGACCAGGAGTTCACCCTCGTTGGTTATCCGGAGTGAAGTACCGAGTGACGGCCGCCCGACGCTTTCGAATTTTATTTCCCCTTTCCCATGAGATGATATTAAGCCGGCTTCGGTGCTGGCGTAGCACTGCCTGAGTTCGACGCCGATGGCATGGATGAGACGGAAGGTGTCCAGACTCAACACCGAGCTTCCCGTGACGGCGAACCTGACTTTGCTCAGTCCCAGCCGGTCCTTGAGCGGCCGGAATAAGGCTAAATAGGCGATACTGTGGAGAATACGCCAGAACAGGTTCGGCGTTTTGCCCTCGAACTTGATATCGGCGATTTTATGCCCTACCGGCAGGAACAGGTTATAGGTGAAACGCTTCAGGGGATTGGCGTCCAGCATCTTTACCTGGATTTCGCTGACCAGCCCCTCCCACTGCCGCGGACCGTAGATAACGAAGTTCGGGCCGATTTCCCGGGTGTCTTCGGCGATAGTTTCCGGCTCCTCGGGGAAGTTGAGCTTGGCCCCCGTCAGTAAATGCGGGATGGTCGCGAAGAAACTGTCGCCGACCCAGGCTGCCGGGAAATTGGAAATCAGGTCGTCGTTCTCATCCAGCGGGTAGCGGTCGACAAATCCCTGGGCTGTGGTTATCAGGGCGCGGTGGTTAAGCGTGGCCCCTTTGGGCAGGCCGGTAGTCCCCGATGTGTAGTAGATGAAAGCGATATCCTCGCCTTTACCTCCGTCCACATTCTGCTCGAAGAGGCCGGGGTGCGACTTTTCATATTCCCTGCCCAGTCCTATCACCTCGCCGAAGCTGATGAGTATGGGGTCTTCGTAGTTGCGCAGTCCCTTGGGGTCCCAGTAGATGACCTTTTTCAGCAGGGGCAGCTCGTCCTTGATTTCCAGGAACTTGTCCGTCTGCTCCTGGTCGTTGACGACGGCGAATTTGGCGTCGGAGTGCTCGGCAACGTATTTTACTTCTGACGGAATAGAGTCGACGAAGATGCCCGTGGCGATGCCTCCGGCCGCCTGAGCCGCGAACTCGCCCCAGAACCACTGCGGCTCGTTGTCCCCGATGATGCAGACCACGTCACCGCGTGCCAGCCCCAGGCTTATCATACCGAGCGAGAAGTGCTTGATGTTCTCGTAGTAGTCCTGCCAGCTGTACCGGTGCCAGACGCCGAACATCTTCATGGACATGGCTGTCCGGGGACCCCACCGTTCACGGTTGCTTTTAATAATTTGTGGAATGGTCTCTCTTTTTTCCATGTTGCTTGAAAACCTGTTTTTTACCTCCATAAATTGAATTACCTCCCGCCCGGGAGGTAATCTGTGACCCCTTGATTGTAACCAGCAATAGTCTAACAATCTAACAGTAAATCTTCAAACCTCCCACGCGCACCTCCTGTGCGCCTGGTAAAGATGAATTTCGGGTTCTCCAGTTTACCTTGGATGATGGTCATTTACGCACTACTCTCATACAGATTTAACAACGGCATAGCTTACCATACGGGAAGTCGTTCTGTCAATTCAATTGAGGCTGAACCGGGCTATTCCATGCTCACGCCGTGGTAACGGTGGTGCCGGTAGCCTTGGCAATCAGCTTTCCCTCCTGATTGGTCACCGTCATTTCGGAAACGCCGATACGCCGTCCGCTCTTGATTACCCGGCATTCGGCTATCAGTTCGTCGCCCACACCGGCGCCGGCAATCAGGTGGATATTGAACTGGGTGGCGATACTGGGACTTACCAGCGAGTTTGTGGCGTAGGCGAAGGCTTGGTCGGCTATGGACATCACGATTCCCCCGAAGACCATGCCGTTGAAGTTCGTATGTTCGGGCGTTAGCTTCATGGTCACCTTGGAGTAGCCCGGGGATAACTCCACCAGTCGCATCTTGAGAAATGAGGCGATGGGTTCCCCGGCTTCTCTGGCTTTCAGCTCCGCCACGTTATCCGATGACTCGTTTTCCGTTGCTGGCATCCTGCCCCCTTCCCTTCCGATGGTAATTTCGTTACATTATAGCATAATTGATTATCAAGCAGAATTGTGGCATGGAGATATTTTTATAATGTCATTCTCGGACTTGACCCGAGAATCCAGAACCAACTTACCCCCTCCCCTAGATTCTTCGCTTCGCTCAGAATGACAGAGTGGGGATACTGGATTCCAGCTGGAGTTTACCCCGTACGCTGATATGGGGCGGGAATGATAATAAACCATTACTAAACACTCTCGGCGTGTTGACAAATGGGGTAGCTATGGCTTCATAATAAGGCCGGATACTATGCCGAAAGGAGGTAGCGATGTCCGTCTATCTTATGCTGACGACTCTTACCGATACCGGGAGGAAGGCCCTTCAGGACGACCCCGAGATTCTCAAGGAGATAAATAAGGAAATGGAGTTTATGGGGGTTAAGATGCTGACCCAGTACGCGCTGCTCGGGCAGTATGATTTCGTTAATATCGTTGAAGCTCCCAATAACGAAGCGGTGGCCAAGCTGGCTATCCGTTTGAGCGCCAAGGGCACCACCCAGACGCTGACCCTGGCCGCCATAACCCTCGATGACCTGATTGCTACGCTGAAAGACAGGGAACAACCCTGGTAATTCTTTAGTGGGTGGAGCGGGAGACGGGATTCGAACCCGCGACAACCTGCTTGGAAGGCAGGGACTCTACCACTGAGTTACTCCCGCTTAAAATCGGTGGCGGAGGGCATTCCCTCCTTTTTTAGATTCAAATTTTTTTGACCATAATGTTAACATGGTTAAACATGGTGTTATTTTTATAGAACATTTTCAAAAGCAGGCTGTCTACCTGAGTCATTTTGTTAGCTCCAAATCCTTCGCGCCGCTCTTGCCGTCAGGTTGGCACCAGTTCGGGCGGCTGATATAATTCTTAATTCCACAGTATGTGCAAGCCCCCTCCCAGTGAGCATCGTCAGGCGTATATACTTCGCGCCTTTAGTAATAAGGCTACCGCGACTTAATAGCCTTCTCTGTTTCCGTGTTCCTTTTTATTCGGTTGATTTCGCTCCTAGGTATAAACAAAATACCACCGAGCCGGACAGCGATCAGTTTCTCCGCCTCAATCCAGCGATATAGCGTCACATGAGGCCTCTCCATCTCTTTGGCCGCCTCCGGTACGGTGTAGAGTTCCCTTGCCTCGTCGTTCAAACTATCCTCCCAAACGTACAAACAAAGAGATGTTAACATATGTACATACCCTTGTCAACACCCCCACTCAGCCGTGGAGGTAAAAATCTATTGCCAAGCGGTGGAAAATACCACGGAACACCTGCTAGAAGTCCTGGCAAGCTGTCCCACTTAGCTGCTGAGGTGAAGACGTATCGTGAGACACTCCGATTATTGGATTACACGCTAGGGGTAATCTTCCCTACTGAAAGTATACTGGAGCGCTCAGTGCTCCGGCATAACTAGGATAGCATTTTCCTCCGCTCCCTCTTCTATAGCCAAAGATGTCAAACTGGTTACGACAAACGGTAACCGGCTTATATCTGCGGAAGCGACAAAGCCGTAGCTAAACGCATTGATTCGGGGGCGACATTGTTCAGCATCGACGAAAATGGGGTAGGGACTAAGCTCAATGGCGATAGGTCGGGATCATCATATCGAACAACTTACTTCTTTGTTATCTGGATAACAATCTGGACGATTGTGACACCGCCAATCTACTATGTCTGCGGCCCAGGATTCTCTGTTCTAGATTCCGGCTCAACCAGTCTACGTCTCAACTCCTCAATGCCAACGTTGTACTTTATGGCACTCATCGGAATGTAGTTCAGCTGCCGATTAATTTCAGATAAATCGGCGATAACCAATCCACCCATTACGTGGACCATACATTTGATTTGGAAAGCCAAGTCGTTCATAGATCCCAAAATACTGCGACTGTTGGTCTTCGTAATCATAATGGAACCTTGGCTGCCCATCATATGCTTTATTTGCGAATTATCCAATACATCGCTCATCAGACTTTTCAATAGGCCTAACCTGAATAGCTCACCAAAACCTGCCGATAGTGGTTTCTTCACCATATGAATGAGGAACGAATAAAGAGTTAGATCGTTGGTGAACAGCACACACTTTTTGCGATCTACCCATAACAGGTTGGCGTGCCAATCGGACAAGCTAGGAGGCTGTGCTGGTACGATTGTGGGTTTGGTTCCAAGTTCCTTCAACAGCTTGGTGGTGCATCTTATAGTTGCCATGACTTCTTGAATCAGTATCCGCCTCGCGTGGCGCTCCCAACTAACCATTTTACAGGATTCGGGCCGTTCGAACTAATCCCACTACAGGTCGTTCGTTCTAAAGGCCACTATTTTACTGCAATTATAACCCATTTTCAGAAATATGCGATTATGCGATACCCAAGAATAAGTCGAAAATCACTTTTCGCTATATCGTGACCTAACAAATGCTCCGAAATACCATGCACCGAGCGTCTTACCAATTTTCTAAGGCAGACTACTGTAGGGCTGGCGAGTAATCAAACCGGCGGGGCAACTCACACTCCTCCGACGAATCGTACACCTTACCGGAACCCGTCAGGCTATTTTGCCCACCATAAATCACCGTGCCACCCTGTCACCATCAGGGAGTACGCTTTCGAAATCCTTTTCCGCTTGCTTAGACCCAGGTTCACGAAAAGCCTTTCTCTTTGATACTAACCATTATTCAATGACTTTTAGAGATGAAGCCTTATCGTTCCAGCCGAAAATCCAAAGCCAGGAAATGTTGGTGCCGCCCACCCTTTCAAACACGTCTCCAAGATAATTCGGATCTTCGTAAAGGCATGCTTTATATATCCCACTATCAAGCCTAAACGAAGAAATCATGTCATCCATGACTCCAAGATTCGGTAAGTACCCCTCTGGATACCCCGGTGGCACGGCGAGGCATATCCCTCCATATTCCATGTCTTCGTAAAAGAAGCTATAGCCGGCGCTCATTAGCAAGACATCGGGATTGATTTCCTTTGAAAGCAACTCTCGCTGCTTTTGATGGAATTTTTCGATACCTTCCTCGGTGGTGAAGGCATATAGGATATTTTCGTTGTCAACAGTGAATCTAAGCCGTTGCCCGTCGAATAGGTGAATCTGTTCCGGTTCATATTGAATCCCATCAATGATTACCGGACATGGCGGAACATCGTGAATAATAGCAGCCTCTTCTTCGGGAGATATCTGGTATTTTTTGTTGTACTCTTCCTCGGTCATTTCCTTCATCTCTTCGCTGGGAGATAACCAATGGATTTTACCGTCTATTATTAAATACACTGCCGAACTGTCCGGAGGAGTTTCTGGGTCTTGTGCCATGACAATGGCATTACCGCCCAATAGTCCGAATAGGAGAATAAGGCAGATACCAATTAATGTTCTCTTTCGATTGATCATTTTCTCACTCCTTCATCAGATTTTCATTACAAGAATATTAACCATTACTCTCTGTAATCACGCATGTCACCTCCTTGTTTCTGAAAGTTACATGAATAAGGTAACACACGAAGATGAACGCTAGATGAATAGAAGATGAATATTTGATGAATTTTTTGTAATGAAAGACTTGGAAAGTTAATCAATGAGGGGTTTTTATGCAGTATATTTAGTGATTATTCTGCGTTATGATTCCAGTCAACCTGAAAAGTCATTAACATTGAACGTTCACTACATCCATGTAGGTCATCCCGGCTATATAGATATAGTCCCCGATGATCTGGAACACAGCCAAAATCTTGAAATTAAAGAAATATAGTAACTAGCCATTATCTTTTCAAATATTATAATTATCCCACAGATTGAGTTATCATCTGAGGAAATCAAATCGATTCAATGCCCTTAATACTTCATCGAAGCAGCAATTATTATCAGTATCTCTTCATCCAATGGATTCAGAAGTAAACCTTCCATCGAGTAATACATCACTCCATCATTCCACGTCAAACCAAGTCGGGGCGGATCGAGGTAGGACAGTGTTTCTTTTTCTCCTTCATACTTGCCTATTTGCACAGGTTCGCCTTTCGGACCGCCGATTCTGTTTCGGCTCTGGCTGATTTGAAAATATGGCACGCTTGTGGAAAATTCACCTGTTTGTGAATATATTATATTAACGCTGTAGGGATACTCAACGCCTTCAATGTGCGCGGGATCGCCAAGTTTGAAAACATTAAATGCCCCCCCGGCCCCGGGTATTTCAACCTGGATAAATCCATCCGGGATAAAGGAGGGAGTTGCTACAGAGTAACCTGTAAGCTCGGATGCAATATTCACATTGGCCACGAAGACGGAGCCCGTTTTCGTTAGCTGCTCCCCGGCCTGTTCAAAGGACAAGCTAGTCGCCGGTGTAGACGTCGCCATAGTTTTGTTAACCTCCGTACGTGGTGTTGACTGGTTAGCCGGTGAATTACACCCGGCTGAAAGCACAAGAACGAGTAGTAAAAACAGTGTTTCCAATGTTAATTTAACCTTCATAGCATCTACCCTCCAGAATCATTATATATGACACACTATCATACGACCTCAGATTAGATCAGTCAATATATTATATTTTTATAGTAGTATATAGTCTTCACCCTAATAAGAAAAGTACCTGCCCCAAGTGAATGCTTAGGGCAGGTACCTATAACTTAATTGATATTAGTTATCTATAGCGATAGAATTTGCCATTTCCATCACCGCCAACTCGTCCAGGGTTCCTAGAAGATTCCCAAAAAGGTAGTAACCGATTTCGCCATCTCGCCAGAAAAGGTCTATCCTGCCAGATTCTTCATCCTTCGCCGGAACGAAATATCGTACCCCGCTGATGCTTTTATAGGTATAAGGCACTAAATCTGCTCCTACCAGATTGCCATATCGAGTTTGAATAAGACCAATAGTTATGGCCTTCTGCCCCGGAATTGTCCATAGTTGTATTATCTCCCATGAGCCCTTTCTAACTTCATGTACATAATAATTAGGCGATCGTTCGAGGGCATCCGGAGCATTTGATGGTGTGCGACAATTAGAATTGCCGGTCGGCGACAACTAAAATTGCCGGTGTTGCGTGAAGTAGAGAGGAGTGTGACCATTAGCCGGAGGAGGTATCTGGATGGTCACCGATCAGCAAGTACGTCGACTG
>DAOUEB010000015.1:0-11007 GCA_034430675.1 Dehalococcoidales bacterium | reverse complement strand
AGCCCGTTTTGGAGGGCTATGACCTGGTTATTGGCTCAAGAGAGGGTACTAAGAAAAGCATTCCATTTTATCGGCGTATCGGGCAAAAAATCCTGCTACACTCAACCCGTATCCTCGCCAGGAACAGGATTACCGATTCTGAATCCGGGTTCAGGGCTTTTTCGCGGAGGGCGATTACCGAGCTTAAATTAAGCCAGAAAGGGTTCGCCGTTGAGTCGGAGATGATAGCTGTCGCCGAAGAAAAAGGGCTGAAGATAGCCGAGGTCCCAATTTCCGTTAAATACACCGAAGATGGCTCCACGTTAAATCCTGTCAGGCACGGCTTAGGAGTACTCACTCAGATAATGGCCATGATTTCAGAGAGGAAACCCCTTTTCTTTTTCGGTATCTTGGGAGGTGTTCTAGCTCTAGCCGGGTTCCTTGCCGGAATCAGGACACTGGGGATTCTCCGTGATGCTGGCGTGATACCAATAGGTACCGTAATGCTGTCCGTTCTCTTTTTCATCGTCGGTATCTTTTGTATATTCACCGGAATAATACTGCACACGCTCTCCAGGAGGAGATGACCTTTACGCAAAACCATACCGACCATAATGAAAGAATGACTATTTTCTGACCCTCGTTCCAGTACTGTTGTTCCGTAGTTTTTAACCAGTTAATCAATTAATTCTATTCGTTTTGAAGTCTCCTGAGACTGGTGTTCACGTCAAAATCTCTCCAAGTTCTATTAAGTGGTCCAGTAATTCTGGTATCAACTTATGCAGATCCGTAGCTAAATTGGGAATTCGACTCTCCCCCGTCTCCACCAGAATAATAGCGGGGCCCCGGAGCCAGTCCGGGGTCTTTTTTTCTATGAACTTAAATACATCAGAATTGCCCCGCAAACCGCCACGTTCAGCGATTCCGCTTTTTCCCGCGCCGTGGGTATGCGCAGTCGGTAATCGGCCTCATCCAGCAGCGCTTTCGAGAGCCCGGCGGCTTCGTTGCCCAGGGCCAGCAGTAGTTTTTCCTGCTGTAGAACCGACAGTTCGGCCGTTCCGTTAAGCTCGGCGGCTATCAGGCTATGGCCGGCCTGCCGCAGTAAGCGGACGAGTTCCAGATATTGCGCCGTTCTCCTGAGCCATACGGAAAGTACCGTGCCTGCGGTAGACTGCACGCATTTCGGCGCCAGGGGGTCGGCGCAGTTTTCCGTCAGAATCACCCCGGAAAAGTCGAAAGCGGCCGCCGTGCGGATGAGAGTGCCCACGTTGCCGGGGTCCTGGATGTCTTCCAGCAGGAGAATTTTCTTGCCGGCATCCTGCGGCAGGAGGGCCGAGTATATATCCTCTGGTGTGCGGACAACGGCCAAAATTCCCTGCGGTGTTTTGGTGCGGCTGATGTTGCGGAACTGGCTTTCGGTAACCAGGCGCACGGGGTAGTCGCGGTAGGCGGACGGTGGTTCTTCGATGGCTACTATCTCGGTTATCCCGTCCGGGTGAACGCTCATTATCTGCCGGATGGCTTTATCCCCCTCCACGAGGAAGGCACCGGCTTTGAGTCGGGCTTTTTTCTCGGCCAGTGCTTTGTACCATTTTAGTGGTTTTAGGGGAGCGGGCATGCTGTCTTTACCTTTTCCTTCTGGAGAGAAGTACCAGTATAAAACCGACGGTGATAAGGATGGATGCCCAGAGGTAGCTCTGTAAGACCCACCGGAACAGGCTTGCGGCGGCGATTAAGCCCGCGATACCGGCGATAACCAGGACGATACCTGTCCTGTTAAAGAATCCCCAGAACCTGCTCTTTCCGGGTGAATTTGTGGTGGCGTCCGAAGTTGATGCCTCCTTTTGTCCGGTGGCACCACGGCCGGTCCGGATAATACGCGCTATCACCGCGACGGCGATAATAACGGCTATGATGAGGACGATTTCCAGCGGACCAGGTCTCATAATTAATTCCAGCTCCAACATAACAGTGCCGGGCTCCGGAGCCAAACCGAAGCCCGGTTTATTTCAGGCTATGAAAAATCTAATGTCTGTTATTCCAGGGCTTTAGCCATCTGTACTTCTTTAACCAGGTCCTCGATGGTAATCGCCGAGAGCGTCAGGGGCGTCATGGTTCCCCGGGAGCCCAGCTGGGCAGCGACTCTGGCTATTACCGTGTTATTGGGTGCTTCGAGGATATTAACGAAATCATACTCACCCAGCAGGGCGTACTGAGTTAATATTTTAGCACCCATAGCCTCCACTTCTTTGTTCACTTCCCAGATTCTGCCGGGATTCTTCATGATTGTTTTTCTTCCTGCGTCGGTTAGCTTTGTCAGCATCATGTAGTATGGCATATCAATCACCTCTTTATAATTAGCGTTATGCGGGGCTTACGGGTTGGTCAATTAGCATATCTTACACTACCACTTTTCAGCTGTCAATAACGTATCGTCAGGTCTTTTTTAAGAGTAACGGTATGCCGGCCACCAGCAGATAGACCTCGTCGGCGTGCTCGGCCAGCATCTGGTTGGCCCGGCCGAGTATATCGCGGTAGAGCCGGCTTACCCTGTCGGCAGGTACCACGCCGAGTCCGACCTCGTTGGTGACGATGATGAAATGAGCGTCCGACCGTTCGATGCAGTCGAGCAGTTCTTTAATTTCAGCCGTGACCTCTTGTTCCGCGAGGTCGGCATCGGTTTTATCATCGTACCGCATGAAGATGTTATTAATCAGGAGGGTGACACAGTCAATGATTACCGTCTGAGCTTTACCGATGTTTTTGATAACCTGGCTGCCGATATGGGTGGTAGCCTCGAGTGTTACCCAGTCGGGCGGTCTTGATTTACGGTGCATCTCGATACGCTTTTTCATGTCTTCGTCGCCGGCCTCGGCCGTGGCCACGAAAAGGACGTTCCCGCCCGCTTTCAGGGCCATCTCCTGTGCCAGCGTGCTCTTGCCGCTGCGGGCGCCGCCGATGATGAGGGTACTTTTCAAACCTGTCCCTCCATTATGCGGTAGATTTCCGGTATATTCAGATTTCCGCGTACCAGTTCCGCTAGATTATCGTATTCTTTGTCTTTGTTCAAAATGGTATCGCCTGTGCCTTCGGCTAAGCCCCAATACTCTCTTAAGGTGTTAAGGAATGTCTGCCGGAAGTCATCGTTGTGGAAAAGTCCGTGCATATAGCTACCCAGTACCGTGCCCCGGGCATTCAGGACGCCGTCGGTGTAGTCGGCGACTCCCTGCGGCGTCTCGATTATTTGAAAGGCGCTGGCTTTATCCTCGCTCCGGGTCTTTCCCATGTGGATTTCGTAGCCGGTAAGCTCCTGTCCTTTGGTTCCGGCCAGCAGCCCGAGGTCGGCCAGGACCCGCGCCCTGACCTGCGTGGTGGACTTCTCCGGGGCGAAATCCGTGACCACGTTGAGCAGTCCCAGCCCGGTGACCTCCGTATCTTTGGATTCGACTCTCTGCGGGTCGAGGATTTTTTGTCCCAGCATCTGGTAGCCGCCGCAGATACCGACCACGGGGGTGCCTGCCCTGGCCCTGGTGACAATACTGGCTGCCAGTCCCGAATGCCGCAGGTATTCAAGGTCGGCTACCGTGCTCTTGGTGCCGGGCAGGATGATGAGGTGCGGACTGCCGAGTTCGAAGCGCTGGGTGACGTAATGCACCATGCAGCCGTCCTCTTCCAGGGGGTCGAAATCATCGTAATTGGAGATATGAGGCAGGCGGATAACGGCGATATCCAGGTCGCCGGTGGCCGCGTTCTCCGGCCTTTCATCCAGATAGACCGAGTCCTCCTGGGCGATGCGTATATCACGGAAGTAGGGCACCACGCCCAGCACGGGCTTGCCGGTGCGTTCTTCCAAGAACTCCAGGGCCGACTGGAGCAGCGTGACGTCGCCGCGAAACTTGTTGATTATCATGCCCCTGACGAGTTCCCGTTCATCCTCGTCCAGCAGCTCCAGCGTGCCGACAAGCGAGGCGAAGACGCCCCCACGGTCGATATCGCCTACCAGTAGGACGGGAGTGCCGGACATCCTGGCGATTCTCATGTTGACTATTTCCCGGTCCTTGAGGTTTATCTCTGCCGGACTGCCGGCTCCCTCGATAACGACGATGTCATAAGCGGCACGAAGGCGGTCAAAGGCGTCCGACACCGTTTCCAGCAGGGAAGGCGTATATTTATAATAGTCGCGGGCGGAAATTGTCTTAAACGCCTTGCCCAGCACGATAACCTGGGAGCGGCTGTCCGTGGTCGGCTTGAGCAGCACCGGGTTCATGTCCACCGTGGGCGCGATGCCCGCCGCCTCCGCCTGTACCACCTGCGCCCGCCCGATTTCCCCGCCCCCGGCAGTGACGAAGGAGTTGAGCGCCATATTCTGCGACTTGAACGGGGCCACTTTATAGCCGTCCTGCCGGAAGATACGGCAGAGGGCGGCCACCATGATGCTCTTCCCCACCGAGGAGGCTGTCCCCTGAATCATTAAAGTTCTGGCTTTTTTCATAATTAAGGTCTCTGTTAAATCGGCCCTACATAGTTGAAAATCGGAATGGCAAACACGAGTATCATCACTTCCGCCACTTCGTTGATAGCGCCGTAGGTATCCCCCGTTAGTCCGGCGAATTTATACTTGAGGTAGAATGAGAAAGCCGTGGTAATGATAAATATGCCGGAAATTATCAGTAAGCCGTCCAGTGAAAACAGGGGAAACAGGGCGAATGCCACGGCGAAGGCGATTACTGTGGCGGCGGTAAACTGTGGCCAGCGAGTCGCCTGCTTGAAAGCGGTTCCCAGTCCCGAGGGCCGGGCATAACGGTACGTGTAAATGGCATAGACCATGGCCCATCTACTGACCACCGGCATGAAAATCAGCACGGCCGTCATAAAGACCGGCGGGATGCTGTTCAGAGTAACGTACTTGACCAGCAGCAGGAGGACGATGCCTACCACCCCGAAGGCCCCCGACCGACTGTCCCGCATGACCTTCCATCTTTCCTCGGTCGGCTTGTGTCCGGCGATGCCGTCGCAGGTGTCGGCGAGGCCGTCCAGGTGTAAGGCTCCCGTGAGTATCACCATAGCCACGACGAGCAGGGCGTTGACCACCGCCGGGGGTAAAATAAAAAGCAGCAGCCAGTTTAAACCGGCCAGAATCAGGCCGATGATAAGACCGACCACCGGGAAATAGGCCGTGGCGCGCCCCAGTTGCTCCGGGCTGAGTTCACGCTTTCCCGGAATCGGGATACTCGTTAAAAATTGTATGGCGGCCAGAAAACTCACTGCTCTGCTTCGTCTCCTTCCGAAACGCCGGCTTCGGCGAAGGTGGCCATCTCGTTAAGTGTCCTGGCGGCGGCCTCGGCCAGGAATATTCCCAGCGCCGCGCCGGTGCCCTCGCCGAGTCGCATATCAAGATTTAGCAGCGGCTTCAGTCCCATGTACTGGAGCATGGCCGGGTGACCGGCTTCCGCCGAAACGTGGGCGGCGATGATATAGTCCTTGACCTCCGGCGCCAGCGCCGTCGCAATGAGGGCCGCCGCTCCGGAGATAAAGCCGTCAATGACCACCGGAATGCGCCTGGCCGATGCCCCCAGCATGACCCCCGCCAGCCCACCGATTTCGAAGCCGCCGACTTTCGCCAGTACCTCCAGAGGCCTGGAAGGGTCCGGTTTATTGGCTGCCAGCGCCCTTTTAATGACATCTATCTTATGGGCAAGCTGTTCGTCGGTCAGTCCGGTGCCGCGTCCGGTAACTTCGTGAGCCGGCTTGCCGGTCATGGCCGTAAAGATGGCGCTACTGGCGGTGGTGTTACCGATACCCATGTCGCCGGTGCCGACGATATCCAGTCCCCTGTCTGCCTCCTCGCTGACGATGTCTATCCCGGTCTCCACAGCCTGCGCCGCCTGTTCGGCGGTCATGGCCGGGCCGAGGCACATGTTCTTCGTGCCGTAATCGACTTTCCTGACGATAAGCTGCGGGTCCGGTTTGAGGTCGCTGGCCACTCCTATGTCCACGAAGATAATGCTGGCTCCCACCTGGCGCGCCAGCACGCTGATGCCGGCCCCGCCCCGCAGGAAGTTTTGAACCATCTGGGCGGTCACTTCGCGAGGCCAGTTGCCTATTTTTTCGTCGACGACACCGTGGTCGCCGGCCATGACAATCATGGCTTTCTTTTCGACGCTCGGCCTGGCTTTACCCTGGATGCCGGCCACCTGGATTGACAGCTCTTCCAGCCTGCCCAGGCTTCCCGGTGGCTTGGTCAGGGTGTCCTGGCGGGCCCGGACTTCGTTCATAGCCGCTTTATCCAGGGGTTTTATCATCTCTATCGTGCGGTTAAGTAAATCCATGAAGTCTCCTTTGGACTATGTGTTAATTATATACGTATGGGGTTGTTATAGCATCTCAGGCTTCCGCTCCTGCCTTTATCAGGCTGCCGATAGCCGTAATGAGTCTTTCGCATTCGGGCATGGTGCGGGGGGCGATGCGGATATATTCCGGCAGGCCGAAGGACGTGCAATCGCGCACGAGGATACTGTGTTTGAGCAGGGAACGGCGAAACTCCGGGGCGTTGCCGGTTTTGACGAGAAAGCAGTTGGCGTCTGAAGGCAGCACCTTGAAGCCAAGCCTGGTGAGTTCGGTGATAAGAAATCGTTTGGCCTCCTGCACCTGCCGGAGACTCTGCCTGAGGTACTCCTCTTTTTCCAGGACGGCTATCCCTACCTTCTGGGCGATGGCATTGACGTTCCAGGGCGGCAAAGCGGGTCGCAGACTATCGATAATCTCCTGGCGGGCCACGGCATAGCCGAGGCGGAGTCCGGGCAGACCGTAGTCCTTGGTCATGGAGCGGAGGACGACCACGTTGCCCCGCTCCGTAAGGTCGAACGGATTCCAGGTTGCCTCGACAAAGTCGATATAGGCCTCGTCCAGGACAAGCAGGCCGTCATCCATTTCTTTCTGGACTTTCTCAATATCTTCACGCGAGAGGTATTTCCCCGTGGGATTATTGGGATTGCAGATAAAGACGGCTCTCGGGTGATGTTGCCGGATAAGTCCGCTGACCTCTTCTATCTCCGGCGTGAAATTATTCCTTTCTTGGGCACGGTATCTTACCAGCCGCGCGCCGGCGAGTCGGCTGGCAACTTCATACTCACCGTAGGTCGGCTCAAGGAGTAGAACAGGGTCTCCCTGGCGCAAGTAGGCCAGGGCGGTGAGCCGTATCAACTCGGTGGTGCCGCTGCCGACCAGTATATTCTCCGGAGATATCCCCAGCCTCTCCGACAGCCGTTCTCTCAGTTCGGTAGCCTGAGAATCGGGGTACTGCTCGACGGGTATCGTGCTCATCTTTTCCTTTATTCCCGGCGGCGGCATGAACGGATTGGTACAGACGCTGAAGTCGAGAATCTCGTTCGGGTCTACCCCCAGTGCTTTCAGCTCGGCATGGTTGATGCCGCCGTGCACGCAGTTCTTGAGTCCGGCTATAGCCCGTTTAGGTCGTAACGACAATTTGAATACCTCCCACGATAAAGCATATCAGTATCCAGGCTGACGCCGCTATCGAGAATAGCTGGGCGGAGCCATTAATGGTCTCCGGCACCAGAGTCGTTTTCACCTCTCCCAGCCGGTAGTGTCCCGGCTTCTCCAGTCGGATATTCAGGGCGCCGGCCATGGCGGCCATCGGCCAGCCGGCATTGGGACTTTCGGTTTTAGCGTGCTCCCGGAGAGCCATCCGCCAGGCGTTTCGACCATTTCTTTTCGCCACAGCGGCCAGGACGAGCAGCAGTGCCGCTATTCTGGCCGGTATGAAGTTGAGGATATCATCCAGCTTGGCCGCGAACTTGCCGAGATGCTCGTACTTCCCGTGATAGCCTATCATAGAGTCCAGTGTGTTGACCACCCGGTAGCCGATAGCCCCCGGGATGCCGAAGAGCAGGAAGTAAAACAGGGGAGCCACCAGACTGTCACCGCTGCCCTCGGCCACCGATTCCATCACGGCCGATGCCAGCAGCGGCTCGGGCAGGTCTCTGGTATCCCGGCTGACCAGCGCGCGCAGCTCGTAGCGCGTTTCGTTCAATTTATCGTCCTGTAAAAGTTTCCTGACCTTCAGCGCCGTGCGCCGCAGTCCTTTTATGGAGAAGGTGCTTTTAAGGATTAGCGCCGCCAAAATAATACTGCCGACCAGGCTGATGTGTCCGAGATAGAAGAAAATAAAGTAGATGGGAACAATAAATAATGCAACTGTAAATAAGGTCATGCCCATGCCGTAAAGGAACTGGGCGGTGGGGTTGAGCTTCAGCCCGCCTTTTTCCAGCAGAGAGATTACCTTGCCCATCCACGCCACCGGGTGAATAGCATTGGGCGGGTCGCCCAGCGCCAGGTCGATGGCTACGGCCAGGGCTATTATCAGTATTATCTCCATGACTGTGTTCCGGTTGTTTTGTTCTTGTGGGCGCCCAGCAGCACGGCAGGGAGGCCGTTGACGGGGTGGGTGTAAACACAGTTCTCGGCGCCGTAGACCTCCTTGATATTCCGGTCGGTGATAACCTCCGTCGGTGTCCCCTCGGCGAAGATGCGTCTCTCGTTAATCAGCAGCAGGCGGTCGCAATACTGCGCCGCCAGGTTCAGGTCGTGGACGGCGGCCAGCACCGCGAGGTTATTCCGCGTGCAGAGATTTTTTATAAGGTCGAGTATTTCAACCTGCCGGCCGATATCCAGGTTGGCCGTCGGCTCGTCCAGGAGGATTGCCTTGGTTTCCTGCACCAGTACGCGGGCAATCAGCAGGCACTGGATTTCTCCACCGGAAAGTTCGTTCACGTACCGGTTTGCCAGTTCGGCGGTGCCCGTCTTTTCCATGGCCTCCCGGGTGATTTCCCAATCATGCTTGCTTTCAGACTGGAACAGGCCCAGGTGCGGATTCCTGCCCATGAGTACTATCTCGAAGGCGGTAAAGGTGCTGGGCAGCAGCGGCAGCTGGGGAACTACCCCCACCATGCAGGCCAGTTCCCGCCTCGGTATACGGGTAATGGTCCTTTGGTCCATGGTTATCTTGCCGGACTCGGGTCTGATGACGTGGCTCAACGCTTTGATGATGGTTGATTTTCCGGAGCCGTTGGGGCCGATAAGCCCCACCATTTCTCCCGGTGATACTTTGAGGGTTATGTCCTCCAGTACCGGGTGGTGGTCATAGCCCAGTGTTACTTGCTGCATTTTCAGTTCTATCATATTAGCCTCGAAAAGCTGCCCGGCGGGTGTTTTTCCACTTTATCCCCTGTGTCCCCCTATTTCGTATTAAAAAATCGCCTTTTTACGCCGCCGCAGCAGGTAGAGGAAGAAGGGGGCGCCGCAGATTGCGGTAATCACGCCGATGGGTATCTCCGTGGGGGCCAGGACGGTGCGCGCCACGAGGTCGGTGAGAATCATGAAAATTGCCCCGGTCAGCACCGCCAGCGGCAGCAGAAAACGGTGGTCGGCTCCCCATACCAGGCGGACGGCGTGGGGGATAATAATACCGACGAATCCTATTGTCCCCACGAAAGAAACGCTGGCGGCTGTAATCAGCGTGGCCGCCGCTAGCAGGATTAGCTTTAATTTTTCCACGTTCACGCCCAGCTGCTGCGCCTGTTCCTCGTCGAGCTGCATGACGTTGAGCAGGCGGGCGAAAATAATGATGACCGCCGTCCCCACGACTATATAGGGCAGAACGACTTTTATCTCCGACCACTGGCTAAGGGCGAAGCTGCCCATCAACCAGAAGATAATACCGTGCATCTTCTCCCCGCTGGAGATGATGAGATAGGAGACAATTGACCCTAGCAAGGCGCTCAACGCCACCCCGGCCAGAATCAGCGTGGTTACGGGAAGGGTCTTGCCCACCCGCGCCAGCAGATAAACGGTCGCGGTGGCAAGCAGCGCCCCGATGAAAGCAAGCAGGGGAATAAGGCCGAAACCCAGTACGTTCCAGGCAACCGGCAGCAGGAAGCCGGCGACAGCCCCCAGCGAAGCGCCCTGGGCCACTCCGATGAGATAGGGGTCGGCGAGGGGGTTGCGGAAGAGCCCCTGGTAAGTGGCCCCGGCGGTGGCCAGGGCGGCGCCGACCAGTCCGGCGAGGATGACCCGCGGCAGGCGTATCTCCAGAACGATGGTGGCAATGACGCTCTGCCAGGTCTGGTCGATGTCCAGGAATGGCAGTCTGTCCAGCAGTATGCTGAACGTAGTCGAGAACGGGATGTGAACGCTGCCGATGCTTACCGCCAGCGCGATGACCGCTATCAGCCCGGCGGAAAGCCCCAGGAGGCTCAAGATGCGCGTGCGCCTCCCCGAGAGGTAAGTACCCGCCGGCGTCCTGGTTAATGAGGGATTAGAAGACATATATCAGTAAATCCTTATTATCTCGTATTTGGGGTCCTCGCTCCCCGTTAAATAAGACACGTTCTGGAGGTGTTTCCTGGCCAGGCTGGCGGCGTTTTCTATTTCGCCAGGAGCCGGCCGACGCCAGGGATTGTCGCCAGTGGGAATATAGGCGTCGATTCTATGGGGTATGCTCTTGTCCACTCCGGCGATGAATTCGGCAATCCTCTCCGTTTCCAGGCCGTCGATATACTCAGGGATAAAAATACTCTCGGTCCTAAGCCTGATACCGGATTTATAAAATGTCGCGAAGTTCTCCAGCGCCTTTCTATTGGACGCTCCGGTATAGTCCCGGTGTAGCGTGTCTGTAAAGGCCTTGACGCTGAAGACGACCTCGTCTACGTGGCGCAGGTCGGCTATCTGAAAGCCGTTGGTTAAAAGGACGTTATAGCTTGAGAATTCCCGGTGCAGCGCTTCGGTAAGCTGTGGCAACCGGGGGTCTATGGCTGGCTCGGCCCCCATGAAAATCACCTTGCCGACCTCCAGCTTGCTTAGTACCTGTATGACTTCCTCCATGTCGAGGAATTTCTCCGGAGTCTGGCCTACCTTAGTCTGTTGCTGGCGGATTCTGTCTCTTATTTCCGTCAAATGACAATCGTATATCTCCCGTTTCAGCAGGCAGGCCCGGCAGCTCAGGTTGCA
>DAOUEB010000014.1:0-1987 GCA_034430675.1 Dehalococcoidales bacterium | reverse complement strand
CCGGAAACACAGTCGTGGCCAAGGCGGAACAGGTGGTAAGGAATTACCAGCTGTCCCAGGGTGAGGATGAAGAGGAAGGGGGAGTCACTATTCCTGCTTGGTTATTCTTCCTCGGACTTGGGCTGGGCATTGGAATAATCACTGGCCCAGCTATCCTGGGCATGACGGAAACCGGGGCGCTGCGTCTGAGGGAGATTGCTGAAGAGAGACTCAGGAGATGAGAAGTAGAATACCTCATGTTGGGACCAACAGCACAGTCCCGCCAACCATAGCCCAGCAGGTTTTTGTCATCGGCAGTGGTATAGCTGGAGGCTTGGCTGGATTTATTATGGCAAAAGAGTTGACTGGTGTTGAGGATGTGCCAGTAAACTTGGTGGCTGGCGTAACAATTGTCAGTGTAATTGCTACTCTCGGTGCTGGTATCTACCTCGCCAAAAAAGCAAAGGAGCCACAACTGATTTCCTGACAAAGCTTGAGAGGATCGGAACTATGAAACTTGAGGTCAGAATTCAACCCGAGAATAACCCGGAGGGCATCAGCCTGAATTTCAATGTCCCTATTCCAGACAAGCATGTCAATATTCTGAAGGAATCGGGAAAGCTGATTTCCGCTATAACCAACGCAATCCGGAATATAAAGGGTGAGCTGAGGGAGGATCAGGAATAGATGCTTACAATCGATAGCAGCCTCCCCTGCGACGATCAGCCAGTCAACCAGGCTACCCTCATGAGGGAAAATAGGTATCTGACAAGCTGGATAACACCGGACAGCCTTGAACTTCAGGAGAAATATAAGGAACTCACCGAGGGCATTGCGGACCAGAGGGGAAGAATCACCGCTCTGTGGGAATTTGTGAAGAGAATCCCCTATACCCAGTTCGTTAAAAGCAGAATACAGATTGATGGAAAGTCATTTGCCCAGAGTGACACCTGGCTTGACCCAGCCCAAACACTCGCTGCAGGGCGACTTAATTGTTTCAATAAATCAATACTCCTAACAAGCCTCCTTCGCCAGGAATTGAGTCCGGACCAGGCGTTTGTGTGCCTCAACAATGTCAGCGTTGATGGAGTGGATGGCCACGCGGTGACTTATATCAAGCTGGATAATGATTACATTCTGGAGACGACAAACCCGGGCATAAAAAGCCCCTTCCTGCCGGCCACTGCCGCTGATATATATGGCGCGGTGTCATGGTTTAACGATAAGCGGGTGTCCTATGTCCCAGGGGCCCAACTCAGGGAACCACTCGGTCTGTGCTGCATTCGCTGGTTGGAGGAGTACATTAATGAGAGATTATGCACCGAGTATTACGTTTAGGAGCTTGGGTAAAACAATACTATTTGACAGAATACAGTCTATAGTTTTTAATTAAATCAACTAAAAGGCGAGAAAAAGGGGCGAGCACTCTTTTGAGTGAAAGAGTTTAAGGTTCGCCCCTTCTCTTTTGCGGGGGAGTGCTCACCGGAATAAATTCGCCAATCAGTTAATAGCCGCAAGGTCGAGCGGCAAGTAAAAGAGCGGGTTAGAGAACCTGTAAAGGTTCGAGAGCTAACCCGCTCTTCCTTTTAGGTTCTCTAACCTGATACTGAAGGGTAAGACAGAGATCTCTTCAGAAGCGAAATTAAAGGAGGTGTTTGCATGATTAAATGGGTAGAGGACCTGGGAGCGCCGGCTCTAGTTGCTGCCGCCGATATAGCAACTGACGAGCTAAAGCCGACGTGGAACAGACCTGTTGGGATCGGCTTAGCGGCTACTGGTTACGTCCTTGGTGGAGTTCTGGGAATGGGCGGTGCCTTCGTTAAGAATATCGGCATCGCTGCTGCCCCCTGGGCTTTTGAGAGCATCTACCAGTACATCAAGGAGGCTAGCGGGACTCCAGTATCGGGACGAACCCAAATGCAGGCAAGACCAAGATTAGGAGCTAGGGTTGCTTCGTATCCAGCACAGCCACATAACAGGGAACACGTGTGGCCCACAGCTGTGTAAT
>DAOUEB010000013.1:0-13730 GCA_034430675.1 Dehalococcoidales bacterium | reverse complement strand
GCCCACCATAGCACCGCATAACTGCCGGATTTACGGCTTTTTCTCTGTTCCCGCCACAGTTTTGAGGTACGGGCCATAGCCATATTCTCTCGCCTGTGCATCAAGGTCCAGCGTGTAGAAGCGTTCCAGAGGCAGTAGAATTTCAGGTTCAGACTTGCGCAGGTCAACGGCTTTCAGATAGCACTTACACTGTTCACACACGTAGAGACGGTACAGCTCCTTATCGTCCGTGAAAAAGGCCAGCGTCTCCTGGTCCTGGTTGCCGCAGTAAGGGCACTGGAGGCGCTGAAAGACCCATTCGGAATCGCAGCGCGAGCATACCAGCCACCTCGCCCCATACTCCTTCTCCAGAAAAGAAAGGTCAGGGCTACCGCCACAAATCGGACAGTAGCGCCGGCGCCATGACTCCTGTTCAACAGAGTCGATAAGCACCCGGGCATAGCCTGCCAGAAACGGCTGCAGTGCGGCCTGAATCATGGCCTGCAAGATATTTTCACCGACACCGTCCCGTATTTTCTGCGGCAACTCTTTGCCGGTGAACCAGGCCTCAGTCGCTTTCCTGGTGAGGAGGCGGCCGGCCCCGGGTTTTCGCAGCTCCTCGGGGAGCTCGCCGAAGAGTTGAGGATACCCGGCGAAGGCAGCCGTAACCCCGGCGAACACTTCCTGCACCAGTGACCAGTCGAGGTCAAGGTCATTAAAGCGCAGCAGCGGTCGTCCGTTTTGCAGTCGCTTCCGGATAGTCTCATGGCTCAAGGCGAGCACAGGTGTGCCGAAACGCTGCTGGGCCCTGGATTGAACCTGCAGCAGCTTTTTATAGAATTCCAAGAGGAGGGGAAGTTTCCCCTCCTCTTTTTCCTGTTTTTTCAGCTTTTCTAATATCTTGGCAGTATCGTTGGTCACTAAGCCTCTTCCTTGCCTTTGGAAACTTCGGCATACCACTTGCCGTGGTGTTTTTTAGCATACTCGGCAGACACCTTGCCGCCGGTTATGGCGCTCCAGGCATCGGTCATAAGCGGGTGGAAGACGCCCAGGTAGATATGGACGAAGAGCATGGCACCGCTGACGATAAAGGAGACGTCATGGATGAAGACCATCCATTGCAGGACTGCCGGTGGCGCCGATTCTTTGGCAAATGCCATAATCACCCCGGTGATGACGAAGAGTACCCCAAATACTACCACAATGAACCACCACATCTTCTGGCCGGTATTCATTTCACCCTGCGGTGGCATGCTGCTCTCATCACCGAGGAAGTAGTAACGGGGGGCTGCTTTAAGCCAGCCAATATCATCTTTACTCCAGGTAAAGGCCAGTTTTAATCCTCTACCCACGGACCTCGGGTTGATGACGAGATAAATGATGGGTATGATGACGAATATCGCCGCCCCGATGCGGTGTATTACGCGCGTCCAGCTGTCCTCAGCCAGGAAGCCCAGCCCCGGGATAAAGAGTATCAGGCCGGTAAGGAACAGGAGTACGAAGGCTCCGGAGTGTATCCAGTGTAAAACCCGTATCGGTTTCCTATACTTCTCCACTTCGTGATGTGTCATTTCGCCTCCTTTTTGGCGTTAGCCCGGGCTACCAGCCAGTTCATCCCCAGGCCGATTACCGTCAGGCCACCCACCGCCCAGCCGACCGGTTGGATAACGTCCTTCCAGGCGATGGTGGCGGCGGAAATCTGGGGTGATACCGGCAGTCCGTATATCGCCGGGTAATCGTCAAGGACATACAGGACATGCAGACCGCCAAGCTCGTTTTCACCGTACAGGTTGGCGTTGGTCCACCCTGCGGCCTGCAGGGTCTGGACTCGTTTTTTACCCTCGGCTACCAGACCGTCACGGTCGCCGTATTTCAGTGCGCCGGTGGGACAGGTCTTGACACAGGCCGGCTCCCAGCCCTCGGCGATGCGGTCCAGTCCCTGAGTGGTGCAGAAGGTGCATTTGTCCATCTTGGCGATGCCGGTGACGATATTGCGCGTGGAGCGCGGCACGTTGAAGGGACAGGCATCAATGCAGTAACCACAGCCGGTACAGGTGTCCTTGTTATAGGCCACGAAGCCGAGTTCATGGTGGTAGAGGGAACCATTGGGGCAGACCCGGACACAGGCGGCATCGGTGCAGTGCATGCATGCCTGCCGGGTGAAGAGCCAGCGCACCTTGCCGCCGGCTTCAATTTCAGTAAACCTTATCTTGAGCCAGGTCTGAGGGGAGAGGTCGGGCGGGTTCTCGTAGCTGCCCCAGTTGCTTGCCGGTACCCCATTCGGGTCACTGGGCGGAGGGATATACTCGTCGTTCTCGTTCCACTGCTTGCAGGCTACCTGGCAGCCGCGGCAGGCGGTACATTTTGTTGCGTCGTATAGAATTGCTTTATCTGCCATAATTACCTCCAACCTTTCTAAGCCTTCCTGACGTTGACCAAAAAGGCTTTATATTCGGGTATCGTTGTGTTGGGGTCACCGACATGCGGGGTGAGAACATTGGCACTGTCTCCCTTGGACAGGCCGATGAAGCCCCAGTGCCA
Organism: Dehalococcoidales bacterium; assembly: GCA_034430675.1. Classification (GTDB taxonomy): domain Bacteria; phylum Chloroflexota; class Dehalococcoidia; order Dehalococcoidales; family RBG-16-60-22; genus JAFGPF01. The sequence goes on along the minus strand of DAOUEB010000013.1, from coordinate 11,210 downwards.
GATAACGCCTACCTGGTGTACCTTGCGGCCGTTCATCTGGAACGGTTTGAATCGCTTGGTTACCAGAGCCACCACTTCGACCTTGCCGCGGGCTGATTCCACGATGACCCTATCGCCGTTGGCGATACCCTTTTCTCTTGCCAGCTCTTCGCTCATTTCACAGAATGGCTCGGGCTGTGCCTCAATCACCCACGGCATGTTTCGAGTCATCTGGCCACTCTGCCAGTGCTCAGAGAGGCGGTAGGTTGAGCAGACGATGGGGTATTTAGCCCGGTCTCCCTGTTCTTCAGGTCGCCAGACGGTTACCGCCGGGTTTATCTGCTGACCGGACATGGCGTTCTCTACTGGTGATTCCCAGGGCTCGTAGTGTTCGGGTAGCGGGCCATCCGCCCGGCCGAAGCCGAATATTCGGGCAAAACCTTCCGGTTTCATGATGAAGGGCCACCTGGTTGCCTTGGGGTCAACATTTATCGGCGGCCAGCCGCCATCGGGAACATCACCGACCCATTTCTCGGCTCCTTGGTACTGCCACCAGATAACCGGGTGCTCTTTGTCCCAGGGCTCTCCGTTAAGGTCAACCGAGGCACGGTTGTAGATGATTCTGCGGTTGACGGGCCAGCACCAGCTCCACTTGGGGTAAAGGCCGACATTGAACGGGCCGGGAGTCGGGTCACGGCGGGCAGCCATGTTGCCATCCTCGGTGTAGCTGGCACAGTAGAGCCAGTTACCTGAGGAGGTGGTACCGTCGTCCTTGAGACCGCCGAAGCTGGGCAAGAGCTTGCCGGTGGTCAGGTCATATCCATTGATTTCCTTGGCGACGGCATGTACATCGGGATGGTCGGCGCCGTAATTCCACCAGAGTTTGGCAAGAGAATCAGCGCTGGGTCCGCCCTCATCGGCATAGAGTTTAATGAGCCTCCTGGCAATCTGGTCAAGCATCCAGAGGTCATCCATAGCTTCACCGGGGCCATCGGCGGCTTTATAGCGCCACTGCATCCAGCGTCCGCTGTTGGTAACGCTGCCTTCCTTCTCAAACGAGCCGACAGCGGGGAGGAGGAAGACCTCCGTCTTGATATCGGCAGGATTGGCTCCGGGGCGCTTCCAGAAGTTGGCGGTCTCGGTATGCCAGATGTCGGCAACTACCATCCAGTCCAGATTATCCATCGCCCTTCGTTCCAGGTTGGCATCGGGACCGCCGACGGCCGGGTTCTGCCCCCAGACCATGAGCCCTTTGATTATCTCTTTGTCCATTGCCTCAAACAGGGCAATATGCGTGTAGTTCGCGCCTGACTGAACTTTGGGCAAGTAATGGAAGCCGAAATCATTATCCTTGGTGGCGGCATTGCCGTACCAGGCCTTCAGCAGGCTGACGATATATTTACTGTAATTTCCCCACCAGTTGGCACTGTTGGGGTCTTTCGTTGTTGGTGTTAATCTCTTCAGGTAAGCATCGAGGCTTGTATCCGTGTTGCGGGGCACCCCCAAGTAGCCGGGGAGTATGTGGGAGAGCAGGCAGTGGTCGGTGGAGCCCTGTACGTTGGACTCACCTCGCATGGCGTTGATGCCACCGCCGGTGATACCTATGTTGTCCAGCAAAAGCTGCAGTATTCCATAGGCCCTTATATTCTGGGTGCCGTAAGTATGCTGGGTGGTGCCCATGGCATACATTATGGTGCCGGATTTGCCGACAGCACCGGAAGCAGCATAAGTCTGGACTGCTAGCAGGAAGGTGTCTACCGGGCAACCGGTAATGCTGGATACCATTTCAGGCGTATAACGAGAGACGTGCCTCCTCAAAATCTGAAAGACGCAGTTGGGGTCTTGCAGGGTTTTGTCTCTCTTGGGGATACCGTTTTCATCCAGCTGGTACTGCCAGGTGGATTTGTCATATGACCTTTTCTCATCATTGTAACCGGAGAAGAGTCCGTTTAGTTCGCCGGGTCCTTTATAACCGGGGTTGATGAGGTGAGCAGCGTTGGTATATTCGGTTATGTAGGTCATATTGTAGTTTTGGGGATTGGCATGAATATCGTCTATGACATATTTAATCATGCCGTTGATGAAGGCGATGTCGGTACCTGACCGCAGAGGGCAGTAGATATCTGCTTTGGATGAGGTTCGGGTGAATCTGGGGTCAACACTGATGAGCTTGGCACCTCTTTCTTTGGCTACCATAATGTGGCCAAAAGCGGCTGGGTGGTTCTCAGCAGGGTTGGAACCAATAGCCATCATGACATCGGCGTTGGCAATATCGTTCCAGTGGTTGGTCATGGCACCACGGCCAAACGTTTCCGCCAAACTGGCGACAGTGGCGGAATGTCATATGCGGGCGTGATGTTCTAGGTAGACCACACCCAGCGCCCGGGTCAGCTTGGCAATGAGATAGCACTCCTCGTTATCCAGAGCCGAACCACCCAGGTTGGCGATAGCTTCGGTGCGGTTGACGATATCGCCCTGGCTGTCCTTCTCGATGAAAGAAGCGTCTCTGGTATCCTTAATCCGGCGGGCAATCGTATCCAGCGTCCAGCCCCAGTCTTTTTCCTGCCAGTCGGCTCCACCGGGCGCGCGGTAAAGGACCTTGCTCAGACGCCAGGGGTTATCGGCGGATAGCTGGCGCATCGAGGCTCCTTTGGCGCAGGCAGCACCGCGGTTTATGGGATGGTCGGGGTCGCCTTCGATGTTGATTACCTTACCGTCAACCGCATCGACGATAAAGCCACAGCCAGAGGCGTCATAAGGGCAGATGGTGCTGTGTTCACCGCGCTTCTTTTTGAGAGGTATACGCTTAACGGGTGACGCCAGGGCGGCGCCATCGCTGAGCGCACCGAGCAGGAAAACTCCACCTATCCCTGCTCCTGAGGCTTTGAGGAAATCTCTTCGGCTTAGCTCCATAATTCCTCCTTGTGCAGTTTGTATATTAAATTATTTAGTTTTCATCTCCTTTAAGGTGGGACTTTAGAACACAAGAAAAGAGTCCCCCCACCCCTGTTGAGACTCTTTACGCAGGCATTCTGTAATCTCATTTCCACGCGTAGTATACCCTAAAGATATAGTACCTGTCAATGCTCAATCAGCATGAATATATATTAATTAGTATCAGGATAATTAAGGCAGAAACAGGGTTTCATCTTCAATGCCGAGTTCTTTCAACGCCTCACGATACAATATTGATAAAGACGACCACAACTGCTCCCGCTGCTCATCGGACAACAAGGATATGATGTCGCGGATTAAGTCCTGCCCCATAGCCCGGCGGCAGACTTCCCGTCCCTTTTTCGTAATGGAAATCCTGACGATATTACCTCTCTTTTTATCCTTTCTATTCTTTACTTCTCCCGAATGTAATCAGCACCCAACCCCACCGTAAAATGGAATATCGGCCTCTCCACCCTCCGCACGATGAGAGGACAGTGCGTCATGCCCGCAGGGATATAGGCCAGAAAACTTTTCGTCATGACATGCTTTTCACCGTCCAGCCATAGCTCCACCTCCCCGCAAAGGTCATGCGGGTCTTCGAAATTGGTGCCGAAAAATGTGATTACTTCCGTAAAGGAATGTGTATGTGCCTGGGCGGCAGGTTCTTCCGAAGCGCAATCCGGCCATATCCAGACACTTTCCGAGTAGAAAGCCCCGGGAATAACCTCCCCGTCCAGCCACATCACGTGAGTCGGTGTGACGCGCGCAGCGTCGGTTTTTTTACCAATCCCGCTCTGCTCTCCGGGAAACAGTTTATCCGCCTTTACGTCGGTAATAATATATTTGCTCGTTTTCAATTCTGCCATTTCTACTGCCCCCTCCTTTACATGTAAAGCTTAAAAAGCTGCCCGGACCCTCCTGATTTAACCGGAAAAGCCCGGGCACGTGAAAAACTTTCCAGAATGATTTATTGTTCCAGGCGCTCACCCGGCCGGGCGAAAAAGCTGTCTCCCCAGCCCTCTCTCATTGTGCCGGCGCCGAGCATCATCGCCATCTCTATATGCGGCTTTCTTACTTTATGCCAGTTCAGCGGGCCATGGCGCAGTCCTCTGGGAATATACATACCATAGCTGGTGTTAAACTGTAAGAGGTCACCACCAACGCCGAACTCCATATCTGCCCCCAGGTCTTCCGGATTATCAGGGTCACCGCCGATGTGCAGGACAATTTCATCGTATTTTTTATGCAACATCTCGGGGATACCAGGTTCTACCACACCCCATATCCAGCCGAATTCAATATAGTAGTTGGCGACGTTTATCTGGGTGCGGCTCATGTACGTCATCGTGGGACTCTGCCGTCCCTTCTTAAAGTTGGCCCCTGCCTCTCGCATGGGACTCCGTATCACATACTGCTCGTAGTCGAACTTGTCTTTCTTGGTGGGTAATCCCTTCTTGGGCTCTCCGATGCCACTCTTCCCCCAACCCTTGAACGGGTCGCCCGTCCCCAGCATCATCGCCATCTCGATGTGCGGAAACTCGAACTTGTTCCATATCATCGGACCGTGCGGCACTCCCGCCGGAATAAATACCCCTGTCGTCGTGTTGAACGTGATGGGCTGCCCGCCGATGTAAAAAGTTATCTCCCCGCCAAGTACCTGCGGCCTTTCCGGGTCGCCGCCCCAGTGGATTACAATCTCGTCGTAGTCGTGCACGTGCTCATGGATATGGGGGTTCGGTTCCGGCATATCGTATATCCAGCCCAGCTCGATATAGTAGTTGGCTTCGGGCACCTGCTTGCTGCTCATGAAGGTCATTGTGGGACTCTGCCGGCCCTTATAACCGGGACCCGCCTCGTAAATGGGCTTTCTTACTGCGTACTTCTCGTATTGACTTTCAGCCATGAAACATTATCCTCCTTTTATATTATCAGGGATTCGTGATTATGATACTTTAATAATCGCAACCGTGTCAAAATACTCCGGATTTTAAAAAAGCCTCTAGTCGAACCCGTAGAACTTCGCAACATCGTCCAGCGGCTCTCTGGCGGTGCGGTCTTGATTAACCGGGTTATCCCAGTCGGGGTAGCCGATAGCGATTCCCAGCGCGATGAGCTTGTCCCCGGGTATGCCCAGCACCTTACGGACAATGTCGGGGTAGACCACGGCCTGTGCCTGCGCCACGGTCCCCAGTCCGTAGCTGGTGGCCAGCAGCATGATATTCTGCACCACCGAGCCGCAATCGTACAACGACCAGACGTTAATGCCCTTGGACTGCTGGAAGAAAGGCTTCCCGACGAGGAGATAAATACACGTCGTGGCGCCGTAGTGCCGGAAATTCTCAAACTGGTGTTCGTCCATCTCTTCTTTAGTCATTTCCTTCCGGTCTTTAGGCTGTAGGGCGCGGATACGGGACATGTACGGTTCGGGATACTCATACGGGCGGGCGACCTCGTTATACGGCTCCTGCACGCCCATTTTCACGAAGTCCTCCTCTATTTCCTCCAGTAGCTTGCCGGTAGCTACGGCAAACTCCCAGGGCTGGGTATTGGCCCAGGACGGCGCTCGCAGGGCCTGCTCCATTATCTTTTTAATAATATCCAGCGGGACGGGGTCGGACTTGAAAGCCCGGATAGCCTTTCTCTCTTTAATAGCTTCAATGACATCCATGTTTGGCCCTCCTTTATCGGTTTACGGTTATCCTTCTCCTTAAATGATTATCGGCATTTTCAATTTGTGAAGTCAAATCGACCTTCTTCACCGCCACCATTACTATTGCGCTATTGACACAACCAGACAAAGGACGTACCATATATACGCTAAGCCAGCGAGGTAAACATACGCGTGGGAATATTCAATCGAAACCAGCCGAATGATGTCCTGTTTCTTCAGCCGGTGCGCCTTACCAGCGAGAAAACGCCGAGAAGCAAGGTGAGGATGCTCTATTGCGATACCTCCGGCAAAGTCTATTCATCAATGGTCAGTCGTTCGATATACGAACGCGCCCGGGATAACGCGGCCAGCATGGCACACCGCCGCAAGTCCTTTGCCACTATCGGCCTGGAGACCGGCCCCGGCCAGTTCGTCCCGGCGACCGTCGAGGTCGGCCAGAAAGAAGCATGGGCACTGGAACATATCCTGGAGCATGCTCTTAAAAACGGCAGACTGCCGGACATACTTAAGAAATACCTCAAGCCGATAATAAGGCTCGGTGAATCCGACCGTGAAACTGTCATTTTAGAGTACCGGAAGCGTCGGCGTCAGCCGTATCCGGAAGTTATCCCCAGGGTACTGGAGAGGCTGCCGTATTATCAGGAACACGACATGGAAATTTCCATGCCGATTTATAAAGCCGAGTACAGCTATCCGCTTATCGTCCTGAAACGACTTCCGCCGGAAGAGCAGGTGCTGCGTAATACCCGGAGACTGCTGATTCTGGACAGCGACGGCGACATGGCCGTAATCAAAGTGCCTACCAGATTAGTCCGCAAGATGGAAATAGAACTGACGGAGCATGGCGGGAAGAAACGCGGTAATACCTGCGTGCTTATCTCGCAGCATCCGGAGGGCTATGCCCTGAGCTACATGTCGATAAGCCGGCAGCAGAAAAAAGCTCTGGATACACTGACGAGATACTTCGAAGAGACCGGCAGCAGCAAACAACCCGTCTCGATAGCCGTGAAAACCGTGCTCACCAGGGCTAAAGACAGGGTGTCTTCACCGGCCGGTTAGACGGGAAACCAGCCTAAGACTTCCCATCTTTCTCAGGTGGCCCCTTCTTATCTTCACCCCCGCTCCCGAAAAGCTTATCACCACTGGGAACAATGTCATCCGTTCGCCCCGCCATATCCGTGGGGCGGAGGCCCACTTTCTGCCCCAATCCCGGCATACGCGGCGAAAATATCCAGGCATAGACGTCGGGCAGCCTCGTCTTCTCCAGCAGAAGCACCAGTATCGAGGTAATCACGATGCTGAAAAGAACGACGCCATAGGTTATGTTCTTAATTATTTCCCCCCCGGCCACTCCCTGCTGCAGGGGTATGCTGGCCAGCACCACCGCGGCCAGGCCTTTCGGCACCATGACCGCCATAACGGAAAAGTCTTTCGGCGCTATAGCCTGCCTGATAGACAGCTTGACCGCAGGTATACGCAGGACAAAGGCCACCGCCGTGAGTATCAGCCCGACGATGATAAACCAGCCGCTGATAAGCTCCAGCGAGATGCCGAGATAAATAAAGAAAAAGGTCTTGAGCAGAAAGGCTACTTCGCTGAAAAATATCTTCTCCGTCGCGTTGAGTCCGACAGGCTCATTCACCGTCCACGATTTGAAAATAGGGATGCGTATCGTCTCGATATTACCAATCGTCACCCCGAAAGCCAGGGCGGCGATGGCGCCGCTGAACCCCAGAGTTTCCACGATACCGTAGATAACGAAAACGAAGGCCGGCGTGGTGAATATGGCGTTCTTAATGGCGTGTATCTTGTTCAGCAGTATCGACCAGATGAGGGCGCCGATGATACCGAACACCAGGGCGACCAGAAACGAAGCGATAAGGTCGCCGGATACCGAGGCGATTTCGAACTTGCCGACGACGTACGCCTGGACCAGAGCCATGGTAATCACGATGCTGAGAACATCGTTTACCGACGACTCCACCGAAAGCAGGGTGCTGGTTTCCTCTTTTATTTTGAGCTGCCTGACGAGAGGTATGACGACCGCCTCCGAAGTGGAGCCGACAATCGCCCCCAGGATGAAAGCCGGCAGTACTTCAAGGTCGGTAAGCCAGATAGCCAATCCGGCCACGACGGCCATCGTCGAGAAGAAGCTGAGGGGAGCCAGGGTCAGCGCCCCACCCAGCGCCGCCCGCAGCATACTCAATCGCAGGGCAAGGCCGCTCTCAAAAAGTATGATAATCAGGGTCACCGTGGTAAAGACCGGCCCCACCTCCCCGAACACCGACGGTGATGCAAAGCCCAGCACCGGCCCGACGCAGATACCTATGATAATCAGCAGAATGACATCGGGAATCCTGGTGCGGCTGAAGATACCGGTAAAAAGGTGCGCCACGAACACCAGTATACCCACAAAAGCGATTACCTGAGCGACGTTCCCCACATCCATTACTGCATTCCAATCAAGGCTATGTATCTTGGTGCATTATGTCACCGCAAAGGTCAAACTTCAAGTCAACAGGGCGTCTGAAACAAGCGTCATTCCTTCTTTCCTTCACTTCCCCCCACCCCCGGTGTTATCTTTTCCCACCCAGCTTGCCCGCCGTAGCTTTAGCGTAGGCGGGGCCGCCCTCGCAACATTCGCTGCTTATCCCGAAAAATATCCACCCCTGAAAGCGGGGCGTCTAAGAGGGGCGCCAGCCCCTCTTTTAATTTTTCCCCCTCTCCTGTGAAACCTTGTCAGGAGAGGGGGACTAAGGGGGTGAGGTAGATAAAATCGCCTTGTCATTGATATTTGCCTTCGAAACGAGATAAATTTATAATGTAGTACAAACCCTGAGGAGGCAACATGAAAATAGACATATATTCGCACATCATGACCCCAAAATACACGGAGCTCTACGCCAAGAAAAATCCGGCCGTCAAGCAGCGCATAGAATATCGCAGCATTGCCGTCGTTGACCTTGAAGTGCGCCTGCGCCTCATGAACCGGTACCCGGACATACTGCAGGTATTGACCGTCGCCAATATCCCGCTGGAGACGTTCGCCGAACCGGCCGACGCCGTAGAACTGGCCAAAATCGCCAACGAGGAACTCGCCGAGCTTGTGGACAGGTACCCGGACAAGTTCATCGCCGGCGTGGCCTGCCTGCCCATGAACGATATCGACGCGGCGCTGGAAGAAGCCGACAGGGCTATTATGAAACTGGGACTTAAGGGCGTGCAGATATACAGTCGCATAGACGGCGAGTCTCTGGACAACCCCAAATTCAAGCCGCTGTGGGAGAAAATGGCGAAACATGACCTGCCGATATGGATTCACCCGGCGTCAAACAATAAGCTGGACAACGATATCGGCCTCTTCAGCTGGCCTTTCGAAACATCTTCCGCCATGTTCCGCCTGGTAACCGCCGGCGTCTTTAACGACCACCCCGACCTCAAGTTCATCGTCCACCACTGCGGCGCCATGGTGCCGTACTTCCAGCAACGTATTAAGTGGGTACTGTCCCTCGTCCCCGGCTTCTTCCCTACCATCAAGAAACCGGAGGAACACTTCCGCAAGTTTTACACGGATACGGCAGTCTACGGAAATACATCTTCCCTGATGTGCGGGTACGACTTCTACGGCCCCGACCATATCCTTTACGGCACGGACGCCCCGCTGGGGCCGAAGTTCGGCATGACCGGCGAGACGGCCGAGTCCATAGAGCGCATGGACATCCCCGACGAGGAAAAGGAGAAGATATTCTTCCGCAACGCCGTTGAACTGCTGACGCTGCCGCACTAGACAGGCATACTTCAAGTAAATAAAAATTGAGGGGGAGTCATTCGGCTCCCCTCTCTTTTACCCTACTCCCCCACACTATTGACCGTCGTCGGGATTAGCTCGGAGAGGGCCGGGTGGATGTGAATGCCCTCGTTTATCATACTATCGCAATGGCCTTAGCGATTTCAATAAATTTAACGGGAAAATATATACTTCTGCAGTCTCGGATATACGCACAAATCGCACAGAACGAACAGAACGTATGATTCATAAATCTTGACATTTGGCGAATCAAGTGATAGAACAAGGACAGGCATAAAAAGTAAGATTCCGAGCATACCCTTACTGATTTACAATGGCGACGGGATGAAAGACTCACAGAAAACCAGGAAACAGCTTATCGAGGAACTGCAGGAAACGCGACAGCGGCTTGCGGCACTGAAAGCATCAGAGGCCAAGCACAAGCAGGCTGAGGAGGCGTTAAAGGCGTCCGAGGAAAAATACAGAACGCTGGTTGAAGAAGCTATCATTGGCATAATGAATGTGGATATCACCGGCAAAATCACCTACGTTAATAAAACTATACTGCAGACTACCGGTTATTCTTGGGATGAGTTGGTTGGCAAGAATGCGTTCAGGCTTGGTCTGGTTTCCGGTGAAACGATAAAGGTCCTGAGAAAGCGAATGAAGGAAAAGCTGACGGGACAACCCCCCGGACTTATGGAGATACAGTACAAGTGTAAGGACGGAGAATGGATATGGCTGCAAATAAGAGGCAGCTTGCTCCGAATACATAATATCCCGGTCGGCATCCAGATAATCGGAGAGGACATCACCGAGCGCAAGCAGGCGGAGAAGCAGGCTCGCGAGGCCGAGCACCTGAGAGAGCTTGACAGACTCCGAACGGAGCTGCTGGCCAATATCTCCCACGAACTCCGTACACCCCTGGCCAGCATCAAGGGCTTTGCCACCATGCTCCTGGACTACGACAGGAGACTGAAGCGCCATGAAAAGCGGGATTACCTGGAAACCATCGATAAGAATACCGACCACCTGATAGAGCTTATTGAGCAACTGCTGGAAATGTCCCGACTGGAAGCGGGCATGCTTTCCATAGATAAAGCGCCCACCAATATTATCAGGCTTTGCCGGGAGGTTATTGCCGAAGTCCGTATAAGGGCATCTACCCATCAATTCACACTGGATATACCGGCGAGATTACCCGTGGTAAATGTTGACGGCAGACGTGTCCGGCAGGTCCTGGATAATATCATTGATAACTCGGTAAAGTACTCCGACGGCGGTACCGAAGTTAACCTGGCCGTCCGGCGTAAAGGGCCCGAGCTTTTATTCACCGTCACCGACCACGGGATAGGTATCCCGCGGAACGACCTGTCGCGGGTATTTAACCGGATGTTTCACTCCCCGAAAAAACCCGGAGCAGTCGGCGCCGGACTGGGATTATCCATCTGCAAAGGACTGGTGGAGGCCCACGGCGGCAGAATCTGGATAGAAAGCGACGAAGGCAAGGGGACCAGGTGCTTCTTTACTCTGCCTCTGGATACCGGAAAGGGGGGCAGACATGATAAAAAAGCCTGAGGATAAAATCGTTCTTATCATTGAAGACGACGCCGATATCCGCACCTTCGCCAGCCGGGTAATTGAGCTTGAGGGCTACGTCTGTCTCCAGGCCGAAACCCACGATGAGGCCTTCCTACTGATAAGCGAAAATAACGTCAATCTGGTGCTGCTGGACTTGAGACTGACCGAGGAAAACGGCTGGCTGATACTGGCGCAGTTGAAGAGTAATACGGAAACAGCATCCATTCCGGTAATTGTATTCACCGCTTCCTTTGG
>DAOUEB010000012.1:0-3437 GCA_034430675.1 Dehalococcoidales bacterium | reverse complement strand
AAGTCCTTTTGGTATGGGTAATTATACACCCTGTCGTTGGTCTACAATTAGGTCATTATACAACAGGTCAGGGAAAATGTCAGTATATGAAAGGACTGACATTGACCACAAAAGAGCAGACCAGGTTGTACATCATGAATGGAGTGCTGGAGAGGCAGTGGGCCGTCGCCGAGGCGGCGCAGCTCCTTGGGGTGAGTGAGCGCCACGGTTGGCGACTCCTAGCGGCGTATCGGAAGGAGGGCGCCGCGGCCCTTGCCCACGGAAACCGTGATCGCTTGCCTTCAAACGTCACCCCAGAGGCAGTGCAGGCACAGGTTGTCGCCTTAGCCCGCGAGCGTTACCAGGGAGTGAACCACACGCACTTTACCGAGCTTCTGGCGGAGCGAGAGGGAATAAGTCTATCCCGTTCCACCGTACGCCGCCTTCTCATGAGAGCAGGGCTGCCAAGCGCTCGGCACCGGCAGCCGCCGTGCCACCGGTATCGGCGGGCGCGCATGCCCCAGGAGGGAATGCTAATACAGGTCGACGGCAGCCACCACCGTTGGTTAGGAGAACGTGGCCCCTGGCTCACGCTGCTCCTGGCTGTGGACGACGCTACTGGCACCGTACCCTACGCGTTGTTTCGCGAGCAGGAGGACACTAAAGGCTATTTCCACTTGATGAAGGGTATCATACAGCAACGGGGCATTCCACTGGCTCTCTACAGCGACCGCTATTTCGTGTTCTGCTACTCGAAACCGGCGAATGAGACTGGAGAAGCTTCCCTCATCGACAGAGGCAAGCCGACCCAGTTTGGCCGGGCAATGCAGGAGCTCGGGGTGATGCAAGTGTTCGCCCGTAGCCCGGAGGCGAAAGGGCGAGTCGAGCGGGCCAATGGTACCTTTCAGGATAGGCTGGTAGCGGAACTGCGGCTGGCCGGAGTCAGTACCATTGACGACGCGAACAGTTTTCTGGAAGCTTTCCTGCCGCGTTTCAACGAGCGCTTCGGTGTCCAGGCGGCTCAGCCAGAGCCAATTTATCGCTCGGTAGAACCTTGGCTGGACATAGACGCTGTACTCTGCTTTAAGGAGCGGCGAACAGTGGCCAAGGACAACACTGTCCAGTACCACAGGCAAACCCTGCAGATTTTTCCCGGACCTGACCGGCGCACTTATGCCAGGGCCCACGTCGAGGTGCAGGAGCGATTGGACGGCCAGTTACTGGTATGTTACCAGGGCAAGGTCCTTACTCCTGGAGAAGCTCCACCTCTCGCTGACACACTCCGAGCCCTTGCTGCTGCACGCCCTGAGGGTGAACCGGGAACCCAGATGGGCATAGATATGCCCGACCTGACCTCTGAAGAGCCAAAGGCCAATAAGCAGCGCACCGGCTTGGGCTGGGAGGGTGAGTGGTATCGGGATGAATCAAGGAAGTGCATGCATCGTAATCTGGTGCGCGCAGGGATGGAGCGAGCAAGGCAGCAAGGCAAACGGATTGGCCGTCCCAGGGTCACCGAACGGCACGACTTTATCCAGCGGTTCGCGACAGTTGCTGAGCGTATTGGGCCAGGGGGACTATCCCGAAGGCAGGCAGCCAAGGAACTGGATATCGGCTACGCCACACTCAAGCGACTCTTGGATACCCAAGCGCAATGGCTGGGCCAAGGTACGAGTGAATCGTCATCGCCTGTTGATGCAGAGTATCATTGCAATGAGTATGCCGAGGTGCTACAGTGACATAATCACTGAACAATAAACCCTGACATTTTCCCTGGACAACGACATACACCCCTTGGTAGACTGCAAACAAGATTATACCCTTTTGGAGCATCCACCTAATCGGCCGGTTAGTGGCTCTAGGTAACAATCTAGCGAATTGTGTTCAAGCTTGGTGGGGAAGCCAATATCGAGGAGCAATGTGATGGAAAGTGAGCTGCTATTAGGTAGCCTTGTTTGTCCTGTAAACTAGCATCTCCCCTCCCTTACTTGAACGAGCCCAACATCGATTTCCCTAGAGCAAAGACGATTACGCTTCCACCCATGGAGAAGCATATTCGCCGCTGGTTAAACACACAATAAAGCCGTAAGGTTTGTCAACCCACCTGGTTATGAGCGGGAGATGAGGAAGCCCTCTGGGGCAAATGGCGACGGTAGGTGTGTTGAATATATGCCTTTCATGATGCTTGCCCATACCTAACTCAATTTCAGCCCCCAGATAATTTAAGTCATCAGGGTCAAGACCGACAAAAATCAGTATCTCCTCCTCAGGATGGACATGCGCTTCGCCTCCCCGGTTCCATGTGCCACACCGGCTGTAAAATCCCCAGGTAAAATTAACCTCAAACCCCTCCAGGTCCTTACCGTAGAGCCATACAACCTGATCGCCATTCCCCGGCCCCACGCCTCTTTCTGCAAAGTGCAGTACGCCAGAGCGGTCAGCGATAGACGAATAATCCAGTGGCGCATTGGCAGGTGGTCCGGCAGATTTTCGAGAATCTACCTCTTTCCAATCAATATAAGTAATCAGTCTTTTAACCAAGTGCCGGTATTTTAAGTCTGCCGTTTTAACCGCTTTTGCCTTTCTGGGAACTGAGGCAGCCTTGTAGTCGGCGGCCAGACCGATGGAGTAATGTACGATAGGTCTATCGACTCGTCTGAAGGTAACCGGCCCGTGCGGCATTCCTTTGGGGATAATTACTACAGATGGTTCGTTAAACACATGCTCTTCGGCTTCTTCACCAAGCTCTATCGATACCTCGGCGCCTAAATAGAGTATATTGTTATTATCGGTTCCGGCAAAAACCAAACATTCGTCATAAGGATGTATCACTGCCCCTTCGACGGGATGACACACGCCGGGTTCCTTAATGAATCCAAAGGAAAAATTGCCGTTATATCCCTCTAAATCCTTGCCTTCCATCCACACCCGTGGTTCAGGATATAACCCTGCCGGTCCCTTCTGAACAAGTAACGGTTTTACCAGATGCGCATACTCTTTCTCTGCCATTTTTAGTATCCCTTCCTTTGTTTATGTTATAGCTGGTGGCTGATTATCTCAGCTTTACCTCCTTTAGCTAATTATAGCAGAATGTCAACCATTAAAAGGAGTAGGGGAGCAGGTCAACCACCGGAAATCATCAAGAACCCTTAGAAACCAACAATAGGGCGGTTTGTTACATTGGGTAACAATTAAGTAAATTGTGTCTTTTGGAGAATTTTTATTGAGCATGATCCTGTGAGGAACCAAACCAAATTGTAATGAAGAACTGATAGACTATAGATATAGTCTACTGGCGATTCTGACAATATGCGGTTCAAGTCTAGTAACGTGGGCGGTACTGTACGATAGGTGGAACCTTTAAGCTGGTTTTTGCGATACAGGATTAGTTCAAGGTAAGGATAATTAACTTATTGGACGGGGAGATTGAGCAGAGTCGAACTTCCTTTGAATACATTGCT
>DAOUEB010000011.1:0-27265 GCA_034430675.1 Dehalococcoidales bacterium | reverse complement strand
CTGGATATGCCCAACGCCAATACCCTGATTGTCAACCGGGCGGACAAGTTCGGGCTGACGCAGCTTTACCAGCTGCGGGGTCGGGTAGGGCGCGGCACCAACCTCGCCTATGCCTACTTCCTGTATGACGGTGGCAAGCGCCTGTCGCCCGTGGCCCACCAGCGCTTACGGACTATTTACGAGGCCACCGAGCTCGGCGCGGGATTCGGCATCGCCATGAAGGATTTAGAGATAAGGGGCGCGGGGACTTTGCTCGGGCCGAGGCAGAGCGGCCACATTACCGCCATCGGCTTCAGCCTGTACACACGATTACTTGCCGAGGCGGTCGAGGAGCAGAAAGCGTTAAGGGCCGGGGCGCCCAAACCGCCGCCCAAACTCCCTTTACCCACCGTCGATTTACCCCTCGACGCCTTTATCCCCGAGGACTACGTACCCGACGTCGAGACACGACTGGAGCTTTACAAGAAGCTGGCGGATATAGATGTCGCCGATAAGCTGGACGGTATTTTGAAGGAGTATGCCGACCGCTTCGGCAAGCCGCCGCCGGAGGTGGCCAACCTTTTCTACGCCGTCAGGATTAAGGACCTGGCGGCCAAAGCGGGTATAGAGTCCATATCCACCGAGGAAGGCCAGATAATCTTACGCCGCTTCCAGGGCCTCCCCTTCGATAAAGAAAAGCTCGCCCCCGTCCTCCGCGACGAAATACACGTGGGGAGGACGCAGATAAGGATAAATTTTAAGAAAATTTTTAGAATCTGGAAGGGGGTATTGGAGGGGGTGGTGAGAAGGGTGGGGTGATATAATAATAGAAAGCTTGGAAGAGAGTGAGAAAAATGTCAGAAAAGCAACCGTCACGGTATGTACCACCTACCAAAAGTTACATAACATTTAATTACAATTTTGATAAGCTCACATTATTTCTTGGAACAACTGAAGAGTTGTATGCCAAGCAGGTGAATATTTTGGAGTGGCAAGTTCAAGTTGCTAGAAGAGACTTGCCTCAGCTTGAAAGACAAATGAACGAGTTTCTTGAAAAGTCTAAATTGGGTAAATATTTAATGGACCTTTTTGTAATGCTTACACACGCAAACCTTGACCATAATGTTGCTCACAATTTATATAAAGGATTATTGGAGTTACGTGAATTATTATTTCGCCTATTAGGTATACTTGGTATAAGTATACTATTTTTTATCATGACAGTTACCACAAATTCAGTAGGAATGTCAGATTTATTCAATACTCCTTTGGTTTTAATCTTAATTGCTTGGGTATTATATTTGCTTTGTTATTTGGGCATATCAATAAAAAAGTTCACTCGGTTAGAAGATGAGTTTTTGAGGATAGAAAAAGAAACTGAGGTGAAATAATCTAATCGTTTATCTCCTTCCCACCCATGCCCACCCTCGCTGTAAGAAAATCCCCCTTAGTCCCCCTTTTTCAAAGGGGGAGACTGTTTTTTATACAATGGGTCGTCTCCCTTTCGTAAAGGGAGAGTGAGAGGGATTTAAACCCTTTGGCCCCTCTTACTTTTTCCACTTAAAGCCTCAATGTCATTGCGAGGGAGCGTTAGCGACCGCGGCAATCTCCAAAAACGCTGACAGAGATTGCTTCGCTTCGCTCGCAATGACAAAACGGAAAGAACCACAGGGGGATAGGTCACCAAAATTAACAAGGGGGGTGAGGTAGATAAAAACCCCAGAAACCCCCCTGAAGTCTTGTCCGCCATAGCTGTTCCAAGCTATAATAGACATAAAACTATTTTCCCTGACGGGATAATCCAATGTATGTCCTATTACAAATTTTATCTTTCTTTAAACGGCTGAATATCCACAGCGCGCTGGCCTTCGCAGGTATGGCCGGGCCGCTGGTGCTCGCCGTCACCGATATTACGGCGGCCTTCACCAATTCCGACTACAGCCTGGTGCGGGACTCTATCAGCAGCCTGGCGCTCACGCGGCTGGGGTGGCTGCAAACGATTGGTTTCCTGGCCATCGGCCTCCTCGTGGAGATATTCGTCGCCGGGCTCCTCTTCAATATTAAAAGAGCGCGGGGCTTTCATATCAGCATCGGCCTCCTCGTTTTCTTCGGCTTCGGACTGCTCCTCATCGGCGCTTTCCGCACCGACCCTGTCGGCGGGCCGGACACTATCGAAGGCACCATCCACGGCCTCACGGCCACCGGCGTTTTCTGGCTTTTCCCCGTAGCTGTCTTGGCCATTGTGCCCAGCCTCCGGAACGACCCCAACTGGAAAAATATTTTCATCTACACGATAGTTGCCGGTATTCTGGCTCTCATCCTCGTGATAGTAATTGGAGTCCTCCAGGACGACGTAAGCTGGTTCGGCCTGCTCGAAAGGATTCTTGTGGCCAACATGATAATCTGGGTCGAAGTGGCCGCCATCAAGCTCCTGCGCCTGTCGGTAAATCGCGGGGTGAAAAAGGGGAGTCAGGAAGTAACCGAATCCATCTCTTGACCCCGTCATGGCTCTAGTATTATCATTACTGTGGAATGAAGCGGGGAGTCGTTTAACCCGTAAAGGAGCGAGTGTAAAAGACCATGATAGTTGAAATGAGGACGGGCGCCAGCCAGCAGGAAGTCGACGACGTGGTGCAGAAGGCGAAATCGCTGGAGCTTGACGTTCAGTTGAACCTGGGCACCGATAAAACGGTCGTAGCCCTTCTGGGGAGCAACACCGGCCAGATACCCACCGATATATTTGCCGTGCTGCCCGGCGTCGAGAGCGTTACCCGTATCATGAAGCCCTACAAGCTCGCCTCCCGCGAGTTCAACCCCAGGGATACCCTGGTCGATTGCGGCGGGGTGGAAATCGGGGGCGAACGTATCGTTGTTATCGCCGGTCCCTGCGCCGTGGAAAGTGAAGACCAGCTTATGCAGGCAGCCGAAGCCGTAAAAAAAGCCGGGGCCAGCATCCTGCGCGGCGGCGCCTTCAAGCCGCGCACGTCTCCGTTCAGCTTCCAGGGTATGCAGGAAAAAGGACTGGAGCTGCTGGCCAAAGCCAGGGAACAGTACGGGATGCCGGTGGTCACCGAGGTGGTAGACCCGCACGACGTGGAGCTGGTATCTTCCTATGCGGATATACTTCAGGTCGGCTCGCGTAATATGCAGAACTTCGCCCTGCTGACCAATGCCGGCAAGAGCCGCCGCCCCGTGGTACTGAAACGCGGCTTTTCCTGTACCATCACCGAGTGGCTTACCGCCGCCGATTACCTTCTGACGGGGGAAAATAACCAGGTTATCCTCTGCGAGCGCGGTATCCGGACATTCGAGGACAGCATCCGCTTCTCGCTGGATATTTCCGCCATACCGGTGCTTAAGAGGAACAGCCACCTGCCGGTAATCGTCGACCCCAGCCATGCCGCCGGACACTACTCACTGGTTCCGGCCATCGCCAAGGCAGCCGTAGCCGCCGGCGCCGACGGACTTCTCATCGAAGTCCACCCCAATCCCAAGGAAGCCCTCGTCGATGGCCTGCAGTCGCTTTCGCTCTCGGATTTCACCCGTCTCATGGAAGAACTGCGGACTATTGCCAGGTCCGTAGGCAGATATATCTAGTTTTATATACTTCTGCCCCTTTTCGTGGCCCTGACAGGATTGTGCGTGTATAAAGATTTCGTTGTTCTACAGGTTGACGGCATTTCTATCGTCGGGCAGCTCTTCCTGCCCGATGAAAAAGCTCGATACCGGCTGGTCTGCCTCTGTCACGGCGCGCCGTCAGGCAGTCCCCCGGAACCGGGCGACGGCGGTTATCCGGAACTGGCGGAGAGGGTTTGCCGGGAAGGATTCGCCACTTGCTTCTTTAATTTCAGGGGTACGGGAGATAGCGGCGGCAATCTGGACTTCCTCGGCTGGACACGCGACCTGCAGGCTGTCATCGATTACCTGCGTGGTCTGAATAATGTCGATAAGTCCCATCTGTACCTGGTCGGCTTCAGCGCCGGGGCGGCCGTATCCGTCTACGTGGCCTCGAAGGATGAGCGGATTTCCGGGGTGGCGGCCTGCGCCTGCCCGGCCCACTTCGGGCTTTTCACCGAGTCCGGCAACCCGCAGTCCATCATTGACCGTTACCGTGATATCGGCGCCATCAGGGATGACGATTTTCCGCCGTCCCTCAGCGGATGGTTCGATAACCTCAAGCAGGTTACTCCCCTCGACTATGTGGCCGGGATTGCTCCCAGGCCTCTGCTGCTCGTTCACGGCAGCCAGGATGAGACGGTGCCCGTTGACCATGCCCATAGTCTCTACGAGAAGGCCGGGAATCCAAAGAAGCTGGTCGTTATCGATGGGGCCGGTCACCGGCTGCGGCGGGAGGGCAGGGCGGTTAATGCTGTTCTGGACTGGCTGAAGTCCCCGTAAATTGGCTTGTGATGAATTGACCGCCGGGCTGTAGATAAGCTATAATGATAATAGAGGATTAGTCAAGACGAACTTAAAGGCGGGTTAATCTTGCGCGAGTCTTGCGGAGTTTTTGGTGTTTATTCCCCGGATGAGGATGTAGCCCGTCTTACTTTTTTCGCACTCTTTGCGCTCCAGCACCGCGGCCAGGAAAGCTCCGGCATTGCCGCGTCCGACGGCAAGAAAATCAGGATTTATACCGGTATGGGACGTGTGTCCAATGTGTTCGATGAGGAATCGTTGAGTCGACTTACCGGCCATATCGCCATCGGGCATAACCGCTATTCTACAGCAGGTTCCAGTCGGGCGGCCAATGCTCAACCAATTGTGGTTAGTAACGATGACACTACCATCGCCATCGCACATAACGGCAATATTATTAACGCCACACACCTCTATGAAGAGCTTAGCGGACAGGGGTATAAGTTCCGCGGCACCACGGATACCGAGGTTATCGCCAACCTCATCCTTTCCTCTTCAGGGAAAAGCTGGGTAGAGAAGATACAGTATGCCATGCGGCGGCTTCAGGGCGCTTATTCCCTGGTCGTATTAACGCCGCGAGAGTTGTTCGCGGTCCGTGACCCGTTCGGTGTGCGTCCTCTATGCCTGGGTACGGTTGATAGCGGTTGGGTAGTAGCCTCCGAGACCTGCGCTCTGGACCATATCGGTGCTAGTTTCGTCAGGGAGATTGACCACGGTGAGATAGTCGCTATCAACGAGAATGGCCTGGAGAGCTATCGAGGGGGAGCGCATAAAAAGGGGGCGTGCATCTTCGAGTATATCTACTTCGCCCGTCCCGACAGTCTGATTAACGGGAGGCTGCTCTACCAGGCACGGCAGGCTATGGGGGCGGGGCTGGCCCGCGAGTATCCGGTTGATGCCGATCTCGTTATGGGCGTGCCCGATTCAGCCACGGCGGCCGGTACGGGTTTTGCCCGGGAGTCCGGCATTCCCGTCGTCGAGGGACTGATTAAAAACAGGTACGTCGGACGCACCTTTATTGAACCCGACCAGCGTATCCGGGACCTCGGTGTCAAGCTGAAGTTCAATCCCTTGCCCCAGGTGCTGGATGGTGAGCGTCTGGTGGTCGTCGACGACAGTATCGTGCGCGGCACGACGACTCCCAGCGTGGTGAAGATATTACGGAAGGCGGGCGCTAAAGAGATTCATATGCGTATCTGCGCGCCGCCGATCAGATACCCGTGCTTTTTCGGCGTGGATATGGCCACGCGCCGGGAGCTTATTGCGGCCCAGAAGAGTGTGCAGGAGATTTGCGACTTTATCGGCGCCGATTCGCTGGGATACCTGAGCATCGAGGGGCTGATTAATGCGGTGGGCCTGCCCAGGGATAATTTCTGCCTGGCCTGTTTCACCGGTGATTACCCGATACCGGTGCAGCTTGAGATGGACAAGCTGGCGCTGGAGACCCTGGCCGCCGGCCAGCAAAATGCTGCCTGTGACGAGACCGACAGTAGATAATTACCAGGGCAGAACAGTCTTAGAAAGTTAACGGTCGGCCCGCTTTTTCTCGTATCTCTTTAGATTCGCTAAAAAATCCTCGTTCTGGTTATTGACAACGAAAACACTTTATTATATAGTAATTATAGAACGGGTGTTCGTTATATTTATCGCCGGTTTCAGGAGTCGGCATGAAAAAGATATCCGATAAACAAAGGCGTATCATCAAATTTATCGAGCGTTTTCTCTCCGACAATGGCTACCCGCCCTCTATCCGGGATATCCAGGCCGGATGCAATATCAGCTCGACCTCCGTGGTGGACTATAATCTGAACATATTGAAGAGTCGGGGCCATATTCGCCGCCATGCCGATGTTTCGCGTGGCATTACGTTGCTCACGCGCACACAAACCTCCGATTCGCCGGTGCCGGTGCCCGTTATCGGAATGATAGCCGCCGGCGAACCGATTCCGGTGCCGACTCCCGATACTTGGGACGTTGCCGCGGTCTCGGAGACCATGGAGGTGCCGCGTGAGCTTACCCGCGGCCGGGAAGATATCTACGCGCTGCGGGTAAAGGGAATGTCCATGGTGGATGCCTTGATTAATGACGGCGATATCGTCCTGATGCAGCACGTCAACGCGGTGGAGAATGGCGAGATGGCCGCCGTATGGCTCAGGGCGGAAAAAGAGGCTACGCTGAAAAAGGTGTATGCCGAATCCGACCGCGTCCGGCTCCAGCCGGCCAACGAACAGATGCGGCCTTTCTATGCCGACCCCGATAATGTCGAGATTCAGGGTAGAGTCATCGCCATCGTCAGGCAGGTAGCCTAAAGCACCGTTGTCATTGCGAGCGAAGCGTGGCAATCCCTAAATTGAATCAAGCTGTTCATTGAGATTGCCGCGCCTGCGTGCCGTAACGCACTTCGGCGTGCAGGCGCGTCACTACGTTCCTCGCAATGACAGTATCAGACTTATTTCTTATAGGCCGGGGTGCACCAGTGCATGTATTCGGGGTGGTCGCCCCTGATTACTCTGACGTATATCTCCTGTAAACTGGCGGTGATTTCACCGATTTCGCCGTTGCCTATCTTGCGGCCGTCTATTTCAGCCACCGGCGTCACGTGGGCGGCGGTGCCCGTAAGGAAACACTCGTCAGCGGTGTAGAGTTCACTGCGGTCGATTGCCCGGTGAACCGTCTCTATCCCCAGCTCTTTTCCGGCCAGATCTATCACGGTATTACGGGTAATGCCAGTGAGGATATTATTATAGGTAGCTGGTGTGACCAGCTTGCCGTCAATCACCAGGAAGATGTTTTCGCCGCTACCCTCGGAGACGTGGCCGTCCGGGGCGAGCATGATAGCCTCGTCAAAGCCATTGCCGACGGCCTCCGTTTTGGCCAGCGCGTTATTGATGTAGATACCGGCAGCCTTAATCTGGGGCGGAATCACGTTATCATTCGGGCGGTGCCAGGAAGAGACGCAGCACCTCGCCTTGTCCACATCCAGGTAAGGCCCCCACGGTATGACAAACATAAAGAAGTCATCATCCAGGTTATGCAGGCGCACGCCCAGTGCCTGTGAGCTTTTATAGGCCACGGGCCTGATATAGACATCTTCCTCAAAGCCGCACTTCGCCACCAGTTCCACGGTTAATCGGCAGAGCTCGTCGATGGAATGAGGCAGGGTAAGTTTCAACACCCGGCATCCTTTTTCCATTCGCTCGTAATGCTCTTTCAGACGGAAGATATACGTCTGTTTCTGCTCACTGTTCCAGTTGCCCCGGATGCCTTCGAAGATTGCCGTACCGTAGTGGAAGGCATTGGTCATTATCCCTATTTTAGCTTCTTCCAGAGGGATGAACTTCTTCTGAAAATAGGCGTAAGACGGCATTTTACGGTCTCCTTTCCCGTTACCGTTCATTATAGCTTCTGTGGCGGGGGAAAAACAAGTGGCGGTTATCAGGGCGCGACTGGGGCATGGTATAATACCTCAGCATATGGATGAAGTTAATGTTGAGAAGCCGCAGGTAGCACAAGCCAAGGCTGGACTCGGGAAACGCCTTACCGCCCTGTACGGTCAGATCCTGAACGTGTTTACGCCCAAAACACCGGCCGGGCTGAGGAAGCTAATCTGGCTTAGGAAGAGAATTATTCCTCTGGCCGGCCTGCTGGTGGCTATCGGTATCATGGTGGGTATAGTCTATCTTTACTGGCAGAACCCCGACATTTTCCGGGAACTGCGGGCCTACGGGTATCTGGGCGCTTTCGTTATAAGCGTCATCCTGAACGCTACCATTATATTACCGGTCAGCAATATGACGATAATGATGACGCTGGGGGCCGCGCTGCCTTCACCGGTCATTGTCGGGCTGGCGGGTGGCCTCGGGGCGGCTATCGGGGAGCTGACGGGCTATGTCGCCGGTCGCAGCGGCCGTGGCTTGCTGACGAAGAGTAAAGTTTATAATAGAGTGGAGGGCTGGGTAAAAAGGTGGGGGTGGATAGCTGTGTTTCTCATGTCGATTGTCCCGTTCGTTTTTGACGTTGTCGGCATCATCGCCGGCGCCCTTCGTATGCCGTTATGGAGATTCTTCGTGGCCTGCTGGCTGGGCAGGACGATTTCTTACGTGTTCATGACTTACATGGCTTCGCTTGGATTCAAAGCCATACCATGGTTCAATTAGTTCCGGCGCTTTACTTTGAGAACCAGCGCCGCACCGACGATGAAGTACGCCAGGCAGACCATCAGCATGAAGTTATAACCGAGTCCGGGGCTTCGGCTATTGAAGAAGTCGATGGCCGGGCCGATAGCGCGCGCCAGGGCGGCCCCGCCCGCCGTAGCCATATTGGCAATGCCGAGGTATCGGGCTTCTTCTCCTTTAGTTACCAGGTCGGTGGCGAGTGCCCAGTTGGCGCTGTTAAAGGCCCCCATGGCTATACCGATGATTCCGGCAGCCCATAGTATCGTGCCGTATTCCTGCGATAGAGCGATGATGGCCATACCCAGAGCGCCCAGCAGTCCCGAGGCAATGGTAATGGGCTTACGACCTATCCTGTCGGAGAGGTAGCCGGCCGGCCAGACCACAATCAGCATGCCGACCACGGCGAATATGGAAAAACGTGCCGTTGCCTCGGCGGGATTGGTCACACCGATGACGTCCCTGAGGAAGTAAAGGGCGAACTGCTGGATGGTGGTGAAAGCCATATAGACGAGCAGTCGGGAGGCCAGAAACCACACGATATCACGGTCGGCGAAAACGTCTCTGGCTGTTCGGTACAGTTCCGGCAGTAGCGAAGTCCTCTGGCTACCAGCTTTTACCGGTGTCTCCTTGACCATTATGGCCGTGGCAATCATAGCTCCCAGCAAGACTGCCGCCAGTATTCCCAGGACCAGCCATAGCCACTGGCTGCCTTCTCCGGCGAAATAGCGGTCCATGAGAAGGCTGGAGAGATATACCAGAATTACCCCGCCGACAATTTCAAGCAGGGCCTTGACCCCTGAAGCCACCCCCCGCTTGCCTGGCGGCACCAGGTCGGGAATAAAGGCCTGGAAAGGCCCCTGCGCCGTATTACTGGCCAGTTGCAGCAGGCAGTAAACGGCAAATATGGCTATATAGCTGCTGACGAGGCCGATGCCGGGGATGATGAGCAGGGATATAATGCCGCCGATTAAAATATAGGGTCGGCGCCGGCCCCACCTGAAGCCGGAGCGGTCGCTGATGGCGCCAGCTATCGGCTGGACAAGCATGGCCAGGAACAGACCGCATAGGGTCATCAGGCCGAGGTACGTGTTTTTCTGCGCTTCGGGAACAAAGTCCAGTAACCGCAGCGGCAGGATGATGGTGTGCAGACTCTGCCACAGGGCGGTCAGGGCAAAGCCGAAGACGGTTATCTTGACGTAATCCCGGCGGCGAAAATAAGAGATGTTTTCGTTTGGCATGTTACTGTTTTTCACAGCATAGCAGAGCCAGAGTGAAGTGGCAACATCGGGAAGATATAAATTTGTTGGGTTAGAGTAACCCCGGTCATTTTATTAAGTTACCAGATTCGGTATATAATCAATGGTGAACCTATCGGGAGTTGACGGTACGGAATGAAAGCGCGCTATCCGCTTGTTGAAGAGATACATATGGCGCCGGACGCTGCCTGGTGCTTTGATACCTTTGCCGGGCGTCCTTTCAGTTTTTTCCTGGACAGCGGCATGGACCCGGCCAAGCTGGGGCGCTACTCCTTCATGGGCAGCGACCCCTTCCTGGTGCTGCGGAGTCGGGGCGATAGAGTCACACTCATCAGGGATGGGGTGGAGGAGGTAAGGAGGGGCAATCCTTTCGATGCGCTCGGGGAACTGCTGGAAATATATGCACTGGACGGCAGCCAGGTAGGGATACCGTTTGCTGGCGGGGCGGTGGGGTATTTCAGCTATGATTTGTGCCATTTCATCGAGCGTCTGCCGACCACCGCCGTTGACGATTTAGGACTTCCCGAGTGTTACCTGGCTTTCTACGATGCCGCCGTGGTTTTCGACCACCTGCAAAATAAAACGTACCTGGTTTCTACCGGCTTCCCGGAGCTTGAGGAGAGTAAAAGACAGCGCCGGGCGGAAGAAAGAATGAACGAGTTAAGGAACTGGGTCTTGCTCTGTCCGCCTCCCTCCGATATTCAAGAGGTGCAATCCGACAAAGGTATCGTGCTTAAAGCTAATTTCTCCCACGAGGAATACCTTAAAACGGTGGCGACCGCCCGCGAGTATATCTGCGCCGGCGATATCTTTGAGGTGAATCTTTCGCAAAGACTCGAAGTTGATTTGACCATTCCGCCGTACGAGCTTTATAAGCGCCTGCGGAACATCAATCCGGCGCCGTTCGCCAACTACTTTAACTTCGGCGGCGTCAGTATTGTCGGGGCTTCGCCGGAAAGGTTTCTTAAGGTGCGGGGCGATTGGGTGGAGACACGTCCCATCAAGGGTACCAGGCCGCGCGGCAAGACTCCCGAGGAAGACCGGGCGCTGGCCGAGAGCCTGCTGGCGAGTGTCAAAGACCGGGCGGAGAATATCATGATTGTCGACCTTGAGCGGAACGATATCGGGCGTGTCTGCCGCTACGGCACCGTAAAGGTCACGGAACTGACTATTCTGGAAACGTATCCCACCGTTTTTCACCTGACCTCCACCGTGGTGGGGCAGCTAAGCGAGGGGAAAAACCGCATCGACCTGCTCAAGGCCACCTTCCCGGGTGGCTCCATCACCGGAGCCCCCAAGGTAAGGGCTATGGAGATTATCGACGAGCTTGAGCCGACCCGTAGGAGTGTTTACACCGGCTCGCTGGGCTACCTCAGCTTCGGCGGCGACATGGACCTGGATATCGTGATACGGACGATTATCGTCAAGGACGGCCGGGCCTATTTTCAGGTGGGGGGCGCTATCGTCTATGACTCCGAGCCGGAAGCGGAGTACATCGAGACTCTGGACAAGGGCAAAGCTTTAATACAGGCCCTCAACCTGTCGCCACAGGGAGAAGTGGAGATAAGAGCGTGATTCTGGTGATTGATAACTACGATTCGTTTACCTATAACCTGGTCCAGTACCTGGGGGAACTGGGGCAGGAGCCGGTGGTCTACCGTAACGACGCGATAACGCTGGAGCAGATTGAGTCCCTGGCGCCAAGCCATATCATCATCTCGCCCGGTCCCTGCACGCCTCTGGAGGCCGGTATTTCCAACGATGTCGTTCGGTACTTCCGCGGCAGGATTCCCATTCTGGGGGTATGCCTGGGGCACCAGTGTATCGGCTACGTGTATGGCGGGCAGATTAAGCGGGCGGTACTCCCCATGCACGGCAAGGACTCGGTAATTTACCACGACGGTGAAACCGTGTTCGAGGGGCTGGAATCGCCGCTGGCCGGGGGGCGTTATCATTCGCTGGTTATCGGCGCCGAATCCGTACCGGCATCTCTGGAAGTCTCGGCGAAGACTGAAGATGGTGTCATTATGGCGGTGAGGAATCGACGGGATGTCGTCGAAGGCATCCAGTTTCACCCGGAGTCCATCATGACACCGACCGGCCACGATATTCTATCCAATTTCCTGAAACTTTCGGTGCCCGCGGGAGGGTAATATATGGAAGAGATTATATACCTGAACGGCTCACTCGTGCCGCGTTCCGGGGCGCGTATATCCGTCTTTGACCAAGGTTTCCTCTACGGCTACGGACTGTTCGAAACGATGCGTGCCTATCATGGGAAAATCTTTCTTCTGGAGCGGCATATAAAACGACTGCTCGGCTCGGCGGAGGCTATCGGATTGGGTACATCGCTGGCGGGCATTAACCTCGGTGAAGCCTGCCGGGATACGTTGAAGGCAAATAAGCTGGAAGACGCCCGTCTGCGCCTGACCGTCACCAACGGTGAGTCGGACTCTCTTCCCTGGGAGGGAAAAGCCGGACAGCCGACCATCGTCGTCACGGCCCGGCCGTATCACAGTTTTTCACCCGAGAAGTACGGGCAGGGTTTTAGGGTCGGCATCGCTACGTTGCGCCGCTGTGCGCAGTCTTCTATCTCCGGAACTAAGTCGGTGAACTATCTGGTAAACGTACTGGCGCGGAAGGAGGCCGCGGCGCACGGACTGGACGAGGCCTTGCTCTTGAATGAAGATGGGTACATCGCCGAGGGCGGCGGCTGTAATGTCTTTTTCGTAAAGGGGTCAAGGCTGGTGACGCCGTCCCTGGAAAGCGGTGTCCTGCCGGGAATCACCCGCGATGTGATAATGGAACTGGCCGATGAACTCGGGATAATCGTCACCGAGGGTACCGTAGGTCTGGGCATAATCAAGCAGTGCGATGAGGCTTTTCTGACCAATTCGATGATTGAAATTATGCCGCTGACAGCGGTCAGCGATGGTACTGGAAATACGGTGACCATCGGCACCGGGAAGCCGGGGGAAATTACCCGACGGTTAATGGCTGCCTACAAAGAGAGGGTAGAGCGGGAGACCACAAACTAGCTTCTACCAGAATTCCGTCGCTAGGGGTAAACCGCCAGCGCTTCGAGTCCCGTCGTCTCCGGCAGGCCGAGCATGAGGTTCATGTTCTGGACAGCCTGCCCCGCCGCCCCTTTTACCAGGTTATCGATGGCGCTGATGGCAATAAGGCGTCCGGTGCGGTGGTCGATGGTGGCGTGGATATGGCAGTAGTTACTCCCCCAGGTATGCTTGGTGTGCGGCGGAGACGCTACTACCCTGACGAAAGGTTCATCTTTATAAAAATCGCGGTAGAGATTGAGCAGCTCTTCCTCTCCCTTTTTACCGTCGGCTATTTTATCCGTTACCAGCGGGGCGTAGGCAGTTGTCAGTATGCCGCGGGTCATCGGTACCAGGTGGGGGATAAAGGTTATCGAAGGGGACGACTCTGGGCTGAGCAGCTTCAGTTCCTGCACAATTTCGGGCAGGTGGCGGTGTCCGCCCAGGGCATAGGCGGTGGTATCTTCGTTAGCTTCGGAATAATGGGTCGTCAGGTTGAGGCTGCGCCCGGCCCCGGAAACGCCCGACTTGCTATCGACGATAATATCGGGTTCAATCAAGCCTTCCTTCACGGCCGGGGCCAGGGCCAGTATTGCCCCGGTAGGGTAGCAGCCCGGATTGGCGACCAGCTGTGCTGATTTTATCTTCTCGCGGTGAAGCTCCGGTAAGCCGAAGACTGCCTTGGCCAGCAACTCTGGTGCCGGATGCGTGAAATCGTACCACTGCGGGTAGTCCGCAGCGTCCTTCAGACGGAAATCGGCGCTGATATCCACTACTTTGAGGCCTTTATCGATAAGCGGCATGATTTCCCGGGCGCTCTCCTTGTGAGGCATCGCCGAGAAAGCTAGGTCTACCTCTCCAAGCTCGGGTTCTATCGTCATTCCCGCGCTCTTCAGGTGGGGGAAGTAATCGCTCAGTACCTGCCCGGCGGCGCTGCGTCCGGTGACCGAAGTAAGCTGTACCTCAGGGTGTTGACATAATATACGCGCCAGCTCGACGCCGGCATAGCCGGTAACGTTGATGATGCCCACTCTGGTCTTGGCCATTTCCCGAGTCCTCTTTTACGTTATCTTGTTTACAGAGTATAGCATAAGTATGGCTGAATTCATACCGATAGTAGGGGGTAGAAATGGCCACCTTACTGCCCCTGAGTGTCTTTCCAGTGTAAAGAATTGATATTTTGTGTATAATAAAATTCTCATTTGTTCGTGTGCGCCTCTTGACATGAGCGTAACAATAGTTTATTGTTTATAGCAAATAGCTTTGAGGGAAGGAGGAAACACATGCAAGCATATTGCGTGAAATGCCGCGCCAAGAAAGAAATGAAAGACCCTAAAGCCATTACGATGAAAAATGGTAAGCCGGCGACGCAGGGTGTATGCCCGACCTGCGGCACCAAGATGTTTAGAATCGGCAAGAAATAGAAGCCGGTATATTAAAAGGGATTTATATATAGGGCTGGGTATTTACTTATTCAGGAATATCCAGCCTTTTTTATTTGGGGATGATAGATAAATTATACAGGCGTGGCCGCGTCGGTCACGTACTTCTGGACCATGTCTCTGGTATTGATTACGTTGAGTTTGTGGAAGATTAAAGAGAAGCGGTCTTCCAGTTCCTTCATTATCTCGCGGTGATTCGACTCCGGGAGGTGCCACAATTCCTTCTTGAAATCGCCGAAGGCCTTCTTACGTGTCTTGTAAAAGAATTGTTCTTCGGTTTCCCCGGACTTTCTCTCGTCTTTGTATTGAGCGTCGAGGTGTTTGTGTATCGTCGCCAGCATGTCTGCGGGGAAGCTGGGGCTGTCGTATATCATGTTCTGGAACCCGGTAGCCAGATGCACCTCTACCGTATTGACCTGCGGGAACATGTCGAAGGCTCCGTCGGGCAGGGTGGAGGCGCCGTGCTGTACCGCCCCGCCCATGCCGTATTCCTCCCGGGCTGCTCTGGAGAGCTCCCTCAGGGTATTGAAATCGACGTTGACCTCGGCAATCGAGCCATCGGGTAAAACGACACCGCCGTGCGATGTCCCGGTCTGCACGCTGATTTTGGAGATTCCTTTAACGCCTGTGTCCAGCAGGCGGCGATAGCCGTCCATATAGGCCTTGAGGTCGTCTATGGTGCTGTTGCCTTTACCTATTTCACCGATTTCACCACCTACGGAGATGGTGACGCCTTTTGGCTCGATGCCGCGGATAAACTGTGTCATCTCCGCTGTAATCTGTGAGTTCTTTGCCTGCTGTTCTTCGAGTCCGGATTTGGTCAAATCAACCAGGGTGGATGCGTCGATATCGATATTGTAAAAGCCGACATTGACGGAATCCCGTATCAGTTCCTTGATATCGTTCAGTTCGCCTTCCGGATTTTCCCGGTACATTTTCCGCCTGACCTGAAAGTGGTCGCCCTGGATAAAGACCGGGCCCTGAAATCCTTCTCTTATAGCGGCGGCCAGAATGCAGGCGGCGTACTCTCCCGGACTCTGTATCGTATAGCCTATCTCGGAGCGGGCTATCTCGAAGATGAAGGCGCCCACTCCGTCTTTTATGGCCGCTCTGAAGACTGCCTGGGCGACATGGTAGGTGATGCCGCGGATATTGATAGCAGGCACGGTGATACCATTATAAAGCCCTTTACCGGAGGCTTCGTAAAGTCCCTGGATGCTGGCGGGGTAAGTGCCGCCACTGCGGGCCATCTCCCGGATGACGCGATAGTGTTCCTCCTTCATCTGAGGGTCGGCCCCGAAGACGGCCAGCTCTATCAGGGTATCGATATTATTTTTGTTTTTTATATGACTTGACTCGTTTGGCATTTTTCTTCTTACCATTGTTCAGAATAGTACGGCGTCCGTTGTATCTATCGGCATCGTATTGGGTAGGGATATCGACCAGATTCAGCTTTCCGTAGATGTTTTCCATCGGACAGTAGGTAATTTTGCCGTTATGTACGCAGACCATATTACCGTACTTTTTTCTCACCACCAGGTCGACGGCGGCAATGCCGAAATATCTCCCCATTCTGCGGTCGTAGGCGCAGGGGGCGCCGCCGCGCTGGAGGTGACTGAGGTTTACGCTGCGCGTCTCCAGCTTGGTGCCTTTTTCGATTTCCCGGGCGACGAATCCGCCGATGCCTCCGAGGGCTTTATGGCCGAAGCTATCGACTCCCTCTTTTTTTACGACCTCGGTGCCGCCTTTCGGCTTGGCTCCCTCGGCCACCACGATAATTTCGTACCTTGTCCCGGACCTTCTCCCCTCCGAAACGAGTTCGTTCACTTTGTCCATTGAGAAGTCGTATTCCGGGATGAGAATGATATAGGCACCGCAGGCCTCGCCGCCTTGCAGGGCCAGCCAGCCGGCGGTGCGACCCATTGTTTCCACCACGAATATTCTCTTGTGCGAACCGGCGGTAGTTCTCAGGCGGTCGACCTCTTCAACGATGACGTTCAGGGCTGTTTCGTATCCCAGAGTGTAGTCGGTTTCGGGGAGGTCTTTATCAATCGTTTTGGGAATGCCGATAGTGTGCACGCCTTCTCGGAACATCCGGGTGGCGATGGCCAGGGTACCGTCGCCGCCGATAGCGATGACGGCTTCCAGGCCGAGTCTTTCGATGTTCTCTATTACCAGCCTGGAACACTCGTTTTTGGGGTCGTAGGGACTAAACCGTGAAGTGCCCAGCATCGTCCCGCCGTACCTGTCCCAGGTCCTGACTGTATCCGGGTTCAGGGGTATGATGTATCCGGCGGTATCCCAGGTGGCCGGGTCGACGTTGGCCAGTCCCTTCCAGCCGTCCCGGATACCCATGACTTCGTAGCGGACACCACGCTCCCATTCAAGGCGTTCGTCCATGGCTGTTTTAACCACCCATTTCAGAGCGGGATTCAGTCCGGCGCAGTCCCCGCCGCTGGTCAGCACACCGATTCTGCTCTTTTTCATAGTATCTATATTATGTAGTATATCACGCTGTCAACCGGAAAGGATAGATGATGCGAGCATTGTCATTTATTTTCTCCGTTTGCTCATCTTGAACCACGGATGGAAGCTGATGATGCTGTCATTGGGCATAGTATGATGACCGTCACTGTTTACAGCCATATCCATCGCATTAAGGTAATCGGCAATCCGGTCCGGCATGAGAAAGTGCTCGCCGACATATTCCTTGGCCCGCTGGCCGAACGCTTCGGCGGCTTTCGGATTTTTCAGCATATTGGCCACCCGGCGCGCCGTTTTCTGCGGGGTTTCGTAAAAGTAGCCGGTATCGCCGTCCCTGATTTGCAGGGGGATGGCGCCCACGTTGGCCGCAACAACCGGCTTGGCCTTCCAGAGCGCCTCGGTAATGACCAGCCCGAACCCTTCCCTGGTCGAAGGCTGCATGATAACGTTAGCGGAACGCTGGAGGGCATTGACTTCTCTCCAGTTTTCCTGGCGGTTATTGAGTGAAAGATGGAGGATGTGGATATCCTCGTCGTTTTTGGTCCATTCGCGCAGCTGGTCGAGTATCCGGCCGCCCTCGGGGTCGTCGGATGCCATGCCGCCGGCCAGGATAAGCTGGCATTTCAGTTCCTTTCTCACGTAGCGGAAAGCGGCGATAGTCCTGTCCAGCCCCTTCCACGGGTCGAACCGGCCTATCTGGGCGATAATCGGGATTTTCCTGTCGATTTCGTATTTATCCAGCACCCGGTCAATCTCCGCCCGGCTAAGCTCGCGGTTTTTCTCGGAGAGGGGGTCGATGAAGGGAGGGATAATGAAGCTGGGCAGCGGCCAGCGCGTGACGACGTAATGGGCGGCGGAGAAGATAGCGGCGTCATAGGGCTCAATCCAGTTGGTTATAAAATCCCAGAGGCCGGGATTTGCGTCCATCGGCGCCTCTTCAATATCAATATGGCATCTCCAGAGCCAGGTCGCGCCCGCTCTCTTGAGATGACGAGCCAGGCCGAGAGGCTGCGGGTCGTTGACCATAATAATATCGGAATCACGGTCGATGATGTCGCTGCAAGCGCAATCGGCGATAGTTGAGTAGTAGGCCCTTTCCATATCCTGAGTAAAGGTCCCTTTCATGCCCTGCAGCAGGTTATGCAGGCCCTTGGTGCATTCAAAGAATTTCTCGTTGCCACTGATAACTTTCCACTCAGTCTCGACACCGAGGTTGTTCTGGAAGGGGACGGAACTGTAAAGCATCTCGGCGACACCGCCGCCCTGAGCGGTGGCATTCAATTCCAGCACCCTGCGTCCTTTCAAGCGCTCGGCGGCCCGCTGCAGCCTCTCCGTTCTCTCGCTGCCGAGTATTGACGCGTAGGCTTTCAGAGGTGGGGCCGTAAAGGGACAGAAGTTCAGCCGCTGGCTGTAAATCACTCCGTGCGCCGGCGGTGAGACCGGCTCGGTTGCCTGTATCTCCTGAGATGTCTTTTTGGCCTTTACCTTACCATTACCCTTTCTGTTCGTATTTTGTGCTTTGACGGCTAAAGCCATTAATTCGTCTCCTTTTCATAATGGTTTATTTGTTAGGGGTAATCGTGTTGCGTATTATTGGGACTACAGTATCTCCAGAATAAAGTTGATAATGCTATGATAGTGGAGTTGGCAGATGCGGACAAGGGTGTTTACACTTATAATGACTCAGGGATAGCTAGCAAAGGAATCGGACGAAAGCGCGTTCATATTTGGCGGCAGGTGATTGATATTTAAATATAGTACAATTATATAAACTCCCGAAGGAGGCTATATTTCTCATGATTATCGACATATTTTCGCATCACATTGGCATGCCCCCACAAAGGATACCACTTCCTATGTTAGAGTTAAAGATAGTTTAGCTTCAGGAGTTGGTGGGCGTCAGGACTTTGGATATCCCGGCTCAGGACATGGAGAAAATACTCGGAGGTAATGCTAAAAGACTCCTTAAAATCAGCTAAAATTATTTTATAAAATACTCCACTGAATACCCGTCAGCTTGCTGGGGGGTTATTCACTATGAGTCAATGCAGCCTATTGACAGGATGGCCTTTGCCGATTACAATATTATGGCGTGTTTCATTTCTTTTGTGAGACACACAGGCCTTGGTTGTTTTGGGGGTAGAGCCAGCCCGGTCGGCGCCCCCTATAATATTGGGGTATTAAATTTGGAAGGGATGTGATGCTACTTGGCTGAAGTTACAGCTGGTGACGAAGAGAGCTTCGACAGTTTGCTCAAGCGGTTCAACCGGAAGGTGCAGCAGGACGGTATTCTGGCGGAACTGCGCCGTCGGGAGCACTATGAGAAACCCAGCATAAAGCGCAAGCGTAAGAAGGCGGCCAAGAAACGTGGTGCTGCCAGAGGCACCAGAATGTACCGTCGGTAATGAATACCCGCTTTGCGGAAGGCCGACTTGAAACGGCGAAAAACAGGTAAGCAGGTTATTATGGAGCGGGAAGCAGACCTCAAACGTAAAATATCCGACGACATCAAGCAGGCGATGAAGAGCGGCGATACCGTCAAGCGCGCCACCCTCCGGATGCTGATGTCGTCGATAAACAACGCCGAAATCGCCAAGCAGGCGTCCCTGGACAATTCCGATATCCTCGGCATCATCGCCAGGGAAGTCAAGCGACACCAGGAGAGCATCGACGCTTTCAAGCAGGGGAACCGGCCGGACCTGGTGGCTCAAGAGGAAGCGGAGATGGCAATTTTACAGGGGTATTTACCCGAGCAGATGACCCGCGACGAGGTCGTGGCGGCGGCACGTGAGGTGATAGGGGTGGTGGGGGCGCAGGTCCCCGGTGACAAGGGCAAGGTAATGAAGGAACTGATGCCCAGGCTCAAGGGCAGGGCGGACGGTAAAGAGATAAACGATGTGGTGACGGAGCTGCTGGGGCAGTAGGGTTACGCCAGCGCCTTCTCCAGCTCCCCACAAAGCCTTTCGGTTTTCATTCCTGAATCTATCACAGCCCAGGGCAACTCTTGTTGTGTATCCCATTTCTGGTTGACATAATAGTCAATGTCCAGATTGCTTGCTTCTACGGCTTTGCGCCAGCCGGCCAGGGAAATTTCTTCCATATTGGCCAGGACTTCGGCGAGTCTTTCATCACCGCGCGCCAGCACTCCCTGGATTTGACTCCAGGCGGGGCTTTCCTCGTTGAGCTTGATGCCCTTTAAGGGAAGGGTGCTCCCCAGTATCGCCAGGCGGCGGTTCAGCGTGTCCTGGGACGCCATGGGCAGCCACTGGAAAGGCGTGCCGGCCTTGGGGACGAAGGGGGCCACGTTGAGGGTGATGCGGGCGCCGCTCTGCTTACGGTCGAGCCTGTCTTTAAAGGCCAGAGTCAGCTTGACGATATCTTCGGTGTCATCGTCGGTCTCGGTCGGCAGGCCGACGATGAAATAGAGCTTGAGATGACTAAAGCGCTGGCCGGCTATCCTGTCGGCGACTTCCAGGATATCACTCTCGGATGTGCCTTTATTTATCACGTCGCGCAGTCGCTGGGAGCCGGCCTCGGGGGCGATGGCGATAGACTGCGTCTTGCCTCTGGTCAGCGCGTCGAGGATATCCGTAGACAGAGAGCCTATCCGCAGCGAGCTGATGGATATCTCGGCTCTTAGCTGGTTCAGGCCGGCCAGTAGCTCGTTTATCCGGGGGTGGTCGGTGATGGCGGGTCCCACCAGCCCGATGCGCCGGCGCTGGCTTAGTCCGTCCCTGGCCTGCTTGAGAAGACTGTCCACGGAGCGAAAGCGCATGGGGGCGAAGGCGGTATTGACCAGGCAGAAGCGGCAGCCGTGCTGGCAGCCCCGCTCCGCCTCTATTAAGTATAAATCACCGAACTCGGTATCCGTCGTGAGTATTACCGAGGTCGTGGCAGAGTCGTCGAGATTTCTAGCATACTGGCGGGATACGGGATTTTCCGGGGGACAGGCGGGTATGTAGACACCCGGCAGCGTTGCCAGCGATTTCAGCAGTTCGTCTCGCGGCTCTTCTCCCGGAAGGATGCTCTCCAGTAATACGGGAAGCATGGCGGGCAGAAGCGACTCCGCCTCGCCGATGCAAAGGCAGTCGAAGAATGGGGCTAGGGGAATGGGGTTTGTGGTGATGCAGGGGCCTCCGGCGATAATCAGGGGATACCTTTCATCGCGGTCGGCAGAGTATAACGGTATGCCGCTGGCTTTGAGGATATTCACGATATTGAAGTAGTCCAGCTCGTAGGAAATGGAGAAAGCAATAACGGCGAAGTCGGCCAGCGGCCGCCCCGATTCCAGGGCTGTGGGGGCATGCTTATCTTCTTTCTCGTAGAAGACCCGCTCACAGACGGCCCTCAGGTGGCTGTTCAGGAGTTTGTAGACGGCGTGAACTCCCAGGTTGGACATGCCCAGGAAGTAAGAATTAGGGTAGACGAGAGCTACCGGCAATCTCCCGCCCCAGTCCTTGACAATGGTGCCTTCTTCCCGGGAAAGCCGCGGGCTGGGGCGCCCCTTCGTCCCCCGAATTTTCCTGGCTCTGTCCCTCATCAGCTTCTTTCCGGAAGCCGCGAGCTATTTCCAGCAGTCCTTGAGCAGCCGCGAATTAATCGTTATTACCCGGTCGGCGACGGTTCTCAACTGCTGTGAGGTACCCTGCTTGCCGAATAAGGCAACCTCGACGTGCTTCCCGTTGTCTTTGACGGCCTGGACGGCGCCGGCGAAGTCGTTATCCCCGGCGACGAGAATGGCGACATCATAATTGCTTTTATAGCTGTGGGTTATCATATCGGTGGCCAGTTGTACGTCGGTGCCCTTTTCGTAGGGCGGCGCGGTCGGCCACTGATTGGTGTAGACCAGGCGTCCCAGTCGCAGCTCGGTATAGGGTATGGCATTGACGCCGTTAAAGAAAGCCTGCTGTTGTTTATAGATCTCGGGCTCCTGTTTCTGGCCTACTTTAGCGTTATAATAATAGATTCTAACTAGCTGACGTTTGTATAAAAGCTTCCGGCAGAATTTGCCGAGGTCCAGGTCCATCCTTTTGAAATGGTTTTTGAGCGAATGGTAAAGATTGCTTCCGTCAATGAATATCATCACCCTCTCCCCCATATCTTGCCTCCTTCATCAAGATAAATAGATATCTCCTCTACTTCACTATACATTATATAGCCTTTATGGTAAGAAAGCGACTTTATGTTAGATGCGGTTGCCTGGGCTGGAAGCGAATGCTATAATTGGCGGGTAAAACACCTTAAAAAAAATGGTTCCGGGAGTTGCTTATGAAGCTTAGTCGAGAAGAAGTGTTGCATATCGCCCGCCTGGCGCGGGTCGACCTGACGGAGGAGGAAATTACCCGGTTCAGCGAGCAGCTGTCCAATCTTCTGGAGAACTTCGAGGTATTACAGCGGGTGGATACCACCGATGTGCCTCCCACGGCGCAATCGGTAGCCCTCCAGAGCGTCATGCGGGAGGATAAGGTGGTGCCTTCCCTGCCGGCGGAGGATATTCTGGCTAATGCGCCACGGCGGGAGGGCGACTGCTTCAGGGTCAGGGCGGTGCTTGAATAAATCATGCGTTGGGGTTTAGAAGAAATGGTAACGCTGAAAGACAGGTAGATATTAATATGCAGGTTACGATACACGAAGCAAGCAGGCTACTGAAGGAAAAGAAAATCTCCTCCGTCGAGCTAACGAAGGACTATCTCGAGCGCATACGGCAGGTGGATTCGAAAGTCCGGGCGCTGGTGACGGTCACCGATGAGCCGGCCCTGGAGCAGGCACGGAAGGCCGACGAGCTTATCGCGTCCGGTAAAGCCGGCGCGCTGACGGGTGTCCCGATTGTCATCAAGGACAACATGTGCACCCGCGGAATAAAGACGACATGCTCGTCGAAGATGCTGGAAAACTTCGTGCCTCCCTATGATGCCAGCGTGGTCGAGAAGGTAAACGCGCAGGGCATGGTGACGGTGGGCAAGACCAACCTGGACGAGTTCGCCATGGGGTCGTCGACGGAGAACTCGGCGCTGTTCGTGACCCGTAATCCCTGGGACGTGAGCCGGGTGCCCGGCGGCAGCAGCGGCGGTTCGGCGGTGGCGGTGGTGGCCGGGGAGGCCGTCTGCGCTCTGGGTTCGGACACCGGCGGCAGCATCCGCCAGCCGGCGGGATTTTGCAGCGTCGTCGGCCTGAAGCCCACCTACGGGAGGGTAAGCCGGTACGGGCTGGTGGCTTTCGCCAGTTCCCTCGACCAGATAGGCCCCCTGACGCAGGACGTTACCGACTGCGCCCTGTTGCTTAATGCTATCGCGGGACATGACAAGCGGGATTCTACCTCCGTCCCCGAGCCGGTGCCCGATTATACGAAATGCCTGAAAGCCGATTTGAAAGGCGTGCGACTCGGCGTGCCGAAGGAGTATTACGTCGAGGGAATGCAGCCGGAGGTGGCGGAGTCGATGAAGGCCGCCCTCGGCAAGCTGGAGGAACTGGGCGCCGAGCTTGAAGAGATGTCCCTGCCCCACACCCCCTATGCCCTGGCGGTCTACTATATTATCGCCCCCTCCGAGGCCTCGGCCAACCTGGCGCGCTACGACGGCGTGAAATACGGCTACTCTTACGCGGGCAACAGCATGTGGGAGTCCATGGAGAAGACGCGCGAGAACGGCTTCGGCCCGGAGGTAAAGCGGCGCATCATGCTGGGCACCTACGCCCTTTCCGCGGGCTATTACGACGCCTGGTATGTCAAAGCGCAGCGGGTGCGCACCCTGATAAGACGTGAGTTCGACGCTGCCTTCGAGAAGTACGATGCCCTGATTACCCCCACCTCGCCCACCGTCCCCTTTAAGATAGGGGAGAAGACGGACGACCCGCTGGCCATGTACCTCAGCGATGTCTGCACCCTGCCCATCAATATCGCCGGGGTGCCGGGAATCTCGGTGCCGGCGGGCTTTGCCGACGGCCTGCCCATCGGTATGCAAATAATCGGCAAGCACTTCGGCGAGGAAGCAATATTAAGGGTTGCCTACGCCTACGAGCAGGCGACCGAGTGGCATAAGAGACGGGCGGCGATAAAATAAATCTAAGGAGGCAAGGATGGGAACGCTAAACGGGTTAATGCTAAAAGAGCTACAGCTTCTACTTCATACGTTAAGTGACGGGCTTCGTCAGGAAGTGAGACAGCGCCGAAATTTAGCTCTTTCGTTACCTAAAGATTATAATATCTCCATAACTGGTGAG
Source organism: Dehalococcoidales bacterium (assembly GCA_034430675.1). Lineage (GTDB taxonomy): Bacteria > Chloroflexota > Dehalococcoidia > Dehalococcoidales > RBG-16-60-22 > JAFGPF01. The sequence continues at coordinate 3,239 of DAOUEB010000011.1, read as the reverse complement.
CGTGAGATAGGGATAGCTTCTTCGCTATCATGTCACTTGCGTTTGGCCGGTTTCATTGTGCAGGTTGACGCATATGTGACAGGTGGAGACTCAAAGCGACGACCAGACTTTGGCATATGGTTGCCTGAAAGTAAGAAATATATATACCTTGAGCTGAAACTCACAGCTTGGGGCAGTAATGAGCAGTATCAATATAGTTATGCGATTGGAGATATTAAAAAACTCAATAATGACTCAGATTTGCGAAAGCACCCGAATGGTTTAATAGCGATAGGCTTCAGTGACCCTAATAAACGGGAGGAGCTTTTGCGGGAGGGGTTTAGAAAATCCTTGTCTGAAAGGATAGTCAAAGATTATCCACGTTATGAAGAAATCGGATTAGAGTGTGTTGACTTTCAAGGTATGGATGCTAAAAGTACTCATGCGGTGATTGGGCTTTGGTTTCGCAAAGAGTGGGAAGATGCCTAAGTTAGTAGAAGTATAGAAGGGGAGTCCAAAAGGGGCACAGCCTCTCTTTAAAAATCCCCCTCATGTCCCCCTTTAATAAAGGGGGAAACTTGATACGGGAATAGAAACATAATAGCTTCTCCCTTTGGCAAAGGGAGATTGAGAGGGATTTCGGGTGGGGATAAGGTGGGGCAATTCCTCAGCCTAAGCCGCCGATGGTACGAGGGCGGCCCCGCCTACGCTAAAGTTACGGCGGGCAAGCCGGGTGGGAAAAGATAAGAAACGAGGGGTGGGGTATAAATAACATGGAAGTCGGCAGCCAGTGGTATAACCGAATCGCCACGGAGATAGGCCAGCACCAGATGACGCTGGGGGAGAAAGGCGCCAAGCAATACAAGCTCGACCTGCTCCTGCGTGTTGCCAGAAGAGTCGACGAGTTTTCCGATATATGCTCGGAGTGCCAGGCGCTCAAGCAGGAAATCACCAGCCTGATGCAGGAGATGAGTCTGCTCGTCCAGATGCCCGGCAAAGAAGGCCTCAAAAAACACATCAAAGCTGTTAATAAACTGGTCGAGCACCTGAAAAAAGTCCACAAGCTGGTGGATAAAGGGCACTACCTGGGCATGGGTGTCGGTATCGGCATGGCTATCGGGGCAGGGCTTGGTGGGGCGCTCGGGGCGGCAATGGACAACCCCGGCATCGGCACCGCCCTCGGCGTGGCCCTCGGGGTGGCCGTCGGCATGTACCTGGACAAAAAGGCCAGGCAGGAGGGGAAGGTAATTTAGGGGGTATTCATCTGCGTTACGGCGTAAATCGTAATCAAAGGTTATACGGAGGTAAAAGCATGAACATTAGAGAGTCGGTGATGTCTTTCGTGCTGAGGGTGATAGCGCTGGCACTGGCCATAGCGTGTATCGTTCTGGCTCTGGTGGAGTCAGCCTCAACCGAAACCCTGATAGCGCTGCTCGGAGTGGGACTGTTCGCCATAGCGCTCGCCGGAATGCGTATCAACAGGACGGACTAGGATGTAATCCGGGAGAGAAGGGGTGGGAGCTTGAATAACCCGACCGTAAAGTGCTACTCTGGACATACGTATGCTCAGGAGCCGCGCTCTTTCCGGTGGGAAGGTGCGGAATACGAGGTTGTCGGGATAGAAAAGGCGTGGCAGGAACCGGGAGAGAGGCACTTTCTGGTAAAAACGGGGGATAACAAGTTCTTCCAACTCTGCTATAATGAGGCCAAGGAACGGTGGTCTGTAATCGAGGTCGTGAGGAGGTAAGGATATGCTGAAAGACATTTTAAAAATACTGGAAAACGACGCGCGCACCACCACCAGACAGATAGCCACCATGACCGGAACGCCCGTCGCGGAGGTTACCAGGCTCATCAAGCAGGCGGAGAAAGACAAACTTATCCTGAAATATAAGACAATCGTCAACTGGGACAGGATTGAAAACGACCAGGTCTGGGCAATAATCGAGGTCAAGGTCACGCCGGAGCCGGAGGCGGGTTTCGACTCCATAGCCGGGCGTATTGCACAATTCGGGCAGGTACGCTCACTTTACCTTGCCTCGGGCACGTACGACCTGCTGCTGGTCGTTATGGGTAAGTCCGAACGCCAGGTGGCCGACTTCGTATCGCAGAACCTGGCCCATATCGAAGGGGTGCAGGGGACGGTTACCCATTTTGTGCTGAAGCGTTACAAGGTGGACGGTGAAATTCTTGAGGGTGGGGAGGGGGTAAAGCGGCAGCCGGTAATACTGTAGGGCTGTATTCTCAGGAGATATCATGTCGGCAAGAAAAACCGAACAGAGCCGAAAGAAGCAGGAAATTATCTCGGAACGGGTGAATCGACTTTCGCCTTCCGGGATACGCAAGTTCTTCGACCTGCTGGCGTCCATGGAAGAGGTCATTTCGCTGGGGGTCGGCGAGCCCGACTACGCCACGCCCTGGCACATCAGCGAGGCCGCCGTGCGGTCGCTGGAGAGAGGCTACACGATGTACACCTCGAACTCGGGGATGCCGGAACTGCGTGAGGAAACGGCGCGATATCTCCAGGAGAAATACGACATAGAATACGAACCTTTCGGGGAAATCCTGATTACCGTTGGTGTCAGCGAGGCGATGGACCTGGCGATGCGGGCGATAATCAGTCCGGGGGATGAGGTCATCATGCCCGACCCCCATTACGTCGCTTACGATTCCTGCGTTATTCTCGCCGGCGGCGAGCCGGTCATGGTACCGACCAGCCAAGAGAACGACTTCGAGGTCGAGGCGAAGGATATCGAGGCAAGGATTACCGATAAGACCAGGGCGATACTAATCGGCTATCCCGCCAATCCTACCGGGGCGGTGATGAGTCGGGACAAGCTATTGGCCGTGGCGGAGGTTGCCAGACGGCACAACCTGCTCGTGGTTTCCGACGAGATTTACGCGCGGCTGGTTTACGGCGTGGAGCATACCTGTTTTGCCGGCCTGCCCGGCGTTAAGGAAAACACTATCCTGCTGGGCGGGTTCTCCAAGGCTTACGCTATGACCGGGTGGCGCATCGGCTACGCGGCGGCGCCGAAAGAAATCATTGCCGCCATGACCAAGATTCACCAGTACACGATTATGAGCGCTCCCACCATGGCGCAGGTGGCCGCCATCGAGGCGTTGAGGGCTGGCGAGGCCAGCGTGATGGAAATGGTGGAGGACTACAACCGGCGGCGGCTGATTATCGTCAAGGGATTACGCGATATCGGGATGCCCTGCTTCGAGCCGAGGGGGGCTTTCTACGCCTTTCCGTCCAT
>DAOUEB010000010.1:0-11979 GCA_034430675.1 Dehalococcoidales bacterium | reverse complement strand
AGTCGACGTACTTGCTGATCGGTGACCATCCAGATACCTCCTCCGGCTAATGGTCACACTCCTCTCTACTTCACGCAACACCGGCAATTTTAGTTGTCGCCGACCGGCAATTCTAATTGTCGCACACCAATTATGAGTATTTCCAAATAAAAAGTAAGGCCGAGAACAAAGGTAAAGATATCATGAGAGGTATTGTTTATAATAAAAAGCCTACGACAGAAATAGTCGACTTTCTGAAGACGATAGATTTCTCAGTTTACTGGATTGAAGCCGGTGAAATTTCTGGCGACGCAGAAAGCATGCAAGAGTTAAAGAAATTCCTATCGGATATATAAATCGGGTATATAAATTGGTAGGATGGGTAGACAAGAATTGTCTGGGCTTCTAAATGAAGCAGAATGTTGTTTCAGGTGGAGTTCAACTCTACGCCGCCCCCTCAGCCGATTCGAATACATGCAATCAGAACTGAGCCAACACTCTTCAATCTTGTTTATCTATTATCTCAGATGTTCTAGATCAATAAGTGAGTAAGAACGTGAATTCCTACTTAGAATAATGTTACAGATTAGAATAATGTTACAGAATCGTTAGGGAGAATATGCAACGGTCCACCTAGGGGGATTCGAACTAAGTTAAGCAAAGGCAAACTTCGCTCTCAAAGTTCCAGGTCTGGAAAAGATTAAAAACTCAAATTCGGAAGCACACCTAGCCGACCGTTATTTGTTTAGCAGGCTTATTCAGCAGCCAGACCCCGATATTCAGGTATGAAGCGATGGTGACCCATACAATATAAGGGACTAGTAACGCGCCTGCCCATCCCGAAACCCGGAATGAAGTAATTAACGTCGCTAAGATAAATAACCAGAGGACGATGATTATTACAACACCTCCGCCTTTCGACTTCATCCCGAAAAAGATAACCGACCATAGAGCATTAAACGCCAGCTGGATCCAGAATAGCGTGAAAGCAATCAGGGCTCCGTGAACAGCTAATCCATTTCGCCAGACAAGGAAGACGGAGATTCCCATTAGAATGTAAAGGGTTGTCCAGACAGGTCCGAATACCCAGTTGGGTGGTGTGTAGGGTGGCTTCTTCAGTCCGGCGTACCAGTTTGGTATTGCTTTAAACGTGAAAAGGCTTCCGATACCTGCGGCGGCAAAGCTGGCGAGGATACTGACAACAAGTTTGATGATATCATTCCATTCCATAATCGGCTCCTTACGTAATTACTTTGCAACCATCTTCATCCAGATTATAACAGATTACACCTGAAGGAATGTTATGGTTAACGGCTTGATAATGTTAAGAGCCGCCACAAAAGCTCCAATTACCTAGTCAGGACAGGGACTGCACTTGTATTAGAATAGGACAAAAAGAAATGGAGGAAGACATGACTAGGAGAAGGAAAGACGATAATGACCTGAAAATCACAGTTCGAATCAAGTATGGTGAGCGGACACCTATGTGGGACCACTTTTGGAGATGTATATTACTGGATTTACCCTTTACAGAAAAAGACCCGCCAAAGAAAGAGAAACAAGAAACCGAAGAGAAAGAGACCTAGTAAGGCTGGCAGAGCGGAAATGGTTGAAGTTTAGTACCAAACTTAGTATAATAAAGCCATAAATAGGGAGGAGGTGGTGCGCCAATGCCTACTCGTATCGTCACAGTAAGTGAGCTTAAAGTCAAACTAGGTGCTCTGATGGCTGAACTTGAAGGGCAGGGAATACCTTTGTACGTTACACAGCACGGGAAGCCAAAGGCAGTGCTAACGCGTTATGACGAATATGAAGCTCTGCTCAAGAAGGTCGAGGACCTTGAGGACATCCTTGCCATGAAGGAGTCTCTCTCAACCCCGGAGGAAGAGGCTGTCAGCTTAGAGGATTATGAGCGCAAACGAGCAGCCCACGTTTGAAGTTAGATTACGCAGCAGAAGGGTGCAACGAGAGCTCGATGGCTTACAGGAAACGGACTATCAGCGCGTTGCAGCCAGGCTCAAAGCGCTGGCGAATGACCCCAGACCCCAAGGATGCGAGAAGTTATACGATGACATATATCGGGTGCGGGTTGGGGATATCCGGATAATCTATCTTATCGATGGCGGAAACAAGCGTATTGAGGTAGGAGGAATTCGCCGTCGGAGCGAGAAGACTTACCGGGGAATTGAAGGCCTGTTCCGATGAATAACCACACAGTTTTTTTATAGTAACTAACACAATCAAATTTACTAGCTGCCCAGCTGCCGTGACCTATCCTGTATTTCCTCTGGTCTTTTTCAGCACCATCCCGGAGGTATCGTTGGCACCACAACAGGCATGGGGGTGGTCACCCCCTCCCCGGGTATATGTACCCCAGGTAATTTCCTGCCTGCATAGCTGGACAATGCCGAAAACTGCAGGTATCAGGGATAGTTACCGCATGAGTAGTATGCAGCCAGATGGCAGGGGGACAGCCTTTCTTAATTACTTGAGATACCCACAATTGGGAGACCCATCGGATTAATGGTTACCACGGTTTTCACAAGGACTTGACAGCCTGAGGAACTTGTGTGATAATTATGATGTCGGACGTTAGATATCATTAATCATACGGAGGTGGCATATGGCAGAGAGAAAAGCTATGGATGCGGTACTGCGGCCAAAGCGCCAGCTTACTCTCCCCAGAGGGGTGTGTGAACAGCTGGGTATTAGCACGGGCGATGTGCTGGAGCTTTCTCTGGAGGGCGATACCTTGGTTGCCAGGCCCAGGAAGAAGGCTGCGCTGGAAGCACTGAAGGAGATACGGCAGGCCTTTGAGCGCTCAGGAATTACGGAAGAGGAGCTGCAGGAGGCAGGCCGCCGGGCAAGGCAGGAAGTAACCAGGGAGCGCGACAGTGCCAGAGCCTAAACCTCAAGTTTTTCTTGACAGCAACGTCATTTTTTCTGGAATCTACTCCTCCAAAGGAGCACCGGCGGTGATACTGGAGCGCTTCATCGAGGGAAAACTAATGGTTGTTGTCTCACAGCAGGTGCTGGACGAAGTGATTCGAACCATCAAAGAGAAGCTTCCCGAGGCTCTTCCTGCTCTGAGGAAGCTGATGGTGAACTCTCCTCCAGAAATACGCAAGGACCCAACGCCAGAGGAAGTGAAACACTGGAGCGGGCTACTGGATATCGGTGACGCAGCTATCATAGCGGCAGCGGTGACGGCTCAGCCCGATTACTTCGTTACGGGAGACAGGCATTTTATCGAGAATCCTGAAATTGCAGAAAGGGCTGGCCTGCAAATCGTCACACCAGCGCAGTTTCTCGAAGCCTGGGCAGGGAAAGTAGGACATGATGAAAGAGGGTGACATTGAGTCCCTATTTATGGCTATAATTATCTAAGTTTGGATGGAAAGTGGTAACATCATGAGCAGGGAGAGACAACCGGGCATACTCTACCGGGGGGTAACCCTGGGGAGTCAGGGGTGAGGACTAATGAGAAGGTGGCACGTATTCACTGGGCACGTATTTACTGGTACGTATATACTGGTAGCGCGCTTGCGAATTTGACCGACCTGACAGATGCATGCACAAATGCTAAGCGAAGAAGCAATAATCGAGAAGCTCAAGAGGGAAGAGAAATCAAGTAAGGAGGTCCAGGAATGAGACATAAATATCGGGGAACGGGGGGGTGCCTGCCTTGTAGTGCTGATTCCGTAGCTAAACCGGAATCGCCTAGCTTTGAGGGTGGAGAGACTGCTTGGAAGGCAGGAACTCTACCACTGAGTTACTCCCGCACGAGGTAATTGCAGGTAAATTTTACGCTAAAGCGGATGGGAAAGCAAGGTAAGAACGAACTACATTGACTTAAGTTAATACATTGGTATAATCTACACTTAGTTTTAAGTAGTGGATGGTAATAATGCCTTTTAAAGTGGGCCCTTGGGAAATTGCTCTCATCCTTTTCATTCTACCATCTCTCGCAATTTATTTCGTTCCGACAATAATTGCTATTGTTAGACATGCAAGAAATATAATAGGTATCATATTGCTGAATATATTTGGTGGTTGGACATTTGTGGGGTGGATAATTGCTCTTGTTTGGTCAATTCGTGATGAAAGACAGGACAATCAGGGCGGTAATAGCGGCTAGGTTGCACGAAATTAGAAGGCAGGGACTCTGCCAACTGAGTTACTCCCGCACGATGCAGTATTAATTTTAGCTGGAAATGGGTGTGGTGTCAAAGGGTTCATTCTAGGGTTTTGTTTGCATTTGGTTGTTAGCCTCTTTATAATGCGCTAAACAAATACCACTATAGGAGATAAACTATGATAGATAACATTAAAGAGTATATTTTCATTTGGGTTTGGATTGGGTTTCTTGTCATTCTCGCTATAAGCGCAATAATCGCTGATTTGGCTAACTGGGAAAATTGGGTTGCTTATCTATTGACAGCAATCATTACTACTATTTATTTCTTTGTCCTTTGGAGGATTTCTAAGGGTTAATCTAGCCTTGCGGATATCTTACGATATACAAATAGTATAAATACCTCTAATAAGATAATTATTATAAAGGTAGAACTCTTAATGGCGACCTAAAAAAATATTTTGGGATTTAAATATTTCACAAAGTCCGATCTATGATATCGCGTATCCATTGTAAGTAAAAAGGAGGCCAGCCTTTCGGCCAGCCCCCTATCTATTTACCTAATGCCCCAATTAGCTATTCAGAATCTCCATCGCCTCGTCGCGGTAGGCTTCCATCAGGTAAGGTATGCCGGTCACTTTGGCGCATTCCTCGGTCAGGCTCATCAGCTCCTGCCGTGTAATCGCCGGCAGGCTGAAGCACCGCGCCCCCGCCATAAGCTGCTGGAGCCCCACCCTTATCTTCTCGCTGTAGCTGTAAATGCCGATAGCCCCCAGCGGGATATTCTCTATCTCTTTCGCGCCCACGATATTTTTCACATCCTCGTAATTTACGAAGATTTCTTCCGGCGTCGAGCCGAACTGGCTGACGGTATTGGGCAGCTTGCCGTCTTTCAGCCACAGGCCAATGTTCTTGCCCACCATGCCCGGAATCATCAGGGCGCGGCCCATGCAGATAGCTTTCGTGAACGGTGCGCCGAGCGCCAGCGCCTTAAAGACGCCGTCCTCGCTGCTGAACGCCCCCGCGAAGGCGATATCCGGCACCCTTTCGCCCCTGTCCGCCAGCTTCTGGCAGAACTCGGCGGCCGCGGCGTGCAGGTAGAGGCTGGGCATACCCCACTCCTCCATCATGCGCCAGGGGCTCATCCCCGTGCCGCCGGGGGCGCCGTCTATGGTCAGTAAATCAATCTTGGCCCGCGAGCTCCACTTGATAGCCATGGCCAGCTCGCGCAGTCCGTAGGCTCCCGTTTTCAGGGTGATGCGCTTGAAGCCGATATCGCGCAGTCGCTTGACCTCTTTGTAAAACTCCTCTTCCTCGACGAAGCCCAGGCGACTGTGCCGCTCGAACTCTTTGATGGCGCCGTCCTTGAAGGCTGCCTGGTTGACCGGGTCTGACGGGTCGGGCGTAACGATGTAGCCGCGTTTCTGCAGTTCCAGTGCCCTTTCAAGGCTGTTTACCTTAATCTCGCCGCCGATACACTTGGCTCCCTGCCCCCACTTCAGCTCGATGGTGTTCAGTCCGTGCTTCTTGTGGACGTATTCGGCCACGCCCAGCCTAGTATCCTCGACGTTCATCTGTACCAGGATTTCGCCGTAGCCCTGGTGGTAGCGGCGGTAGGTCTCGATGCGGCGGTCCATGTCCGGTGACGACGTTACTTTGCCCCTGGCATCACGCTCCAGCTCGGGGTCGATGCCGCAGACGTTTTCGCCGCAGACCAAGGTCACGCCGCTGATAGCTGCCCCGATGGCGAAGTGCTCCCAGTTTTTGCGGGCAATTTCGGTGGAACCCAGAGCGCCGGTGAAGATAGGCGTCTTCATTTTAACCTTGATGTCCCAGCCATACTCCGTCTCCGTGTTTACCGACGGAAACGTGGCCGTGTCCGGGTTGCCCTCAACGCCTTGTGGTAGCCCTCTGGCTCCCAGGGCGTACCCCTGGATGTTAAGGTGCGAGTAATCGACCGGGTAATCTTTATCGCCTCCGGCGGTAATTTCTCCAAACGGTCCGGGGTAAATCAGTTCCCTACCCCGGAAGGTCGCTTTAAATACTTCGCAGTTTCCGGTGCAGCCATCGATGCAGCGGGTGCAGAGTCCGCTCATCGGTACGACGCTGCGGGAACGGTTGGCGGTACGGGTGGCATCATTGGCATTGGGGCGTTGTAAGTTCATATTTCTCCACAGCTCCTTTCAGAATTTTTGTATTTTTACGGTAATCCCCTCTTACATTCAGGCGGAAACTTCCCAGAATCTTACCAGGTCACGGTAATCGAGAACGGCTTCATGGAACTTCACCAGGTCCTCGTATTCCATGACCGTGCTCATGGCCAGGTTATCGGCTCCGATTCCGGCTTCCTCGGCGGCGGCTATAGGGTTCAGACCTCCCAATAAAATCATCCCCATTTTATTGAGTCCTACCGGCATCTCGCATACCGGTTCACTGGTATTACCAATAGTTACCAGGCTGTTAAAGCCTGCTTCTTTTAAATCCGCAATGACCTTAATAGCTGTTGTATGACATATTGCCGGGATTTCTCTGAAATTGGCCAGTATCTTGCCGTCGCCCTTGCTTACCACGTCACCGACCGACGTCATACGGGCTTTTATAAAGATGTCCGATGGGTCCAGGGAACACCCGGAATAATCGATAAGCTCCACGAATCGAAGCGGTTTGTGATTGCGCAGCTGCAGTATCCCGCCGAACCGGGAGTCCATGGGCACACCGACCTTGAGTAAAACGCCATTGAAAACGATGCTGCAGACAGTAGCCAGGCCCATTTTCCCCTGGGGAACGGTTGCCTCTCCCAGCCTTTTTCCTTCAGATGCCACGGCTACGAGGTCGCTCGTGCAGAAACCGGCATTGAAGACGGGCTTCATGGCTTTCAGGGCACGTTCGAAATCCTCCCTGCGGAAAAATGAGATATTGACCGGGACAAGGCCGCAGCGTTTTTCGCGGTCAAATGTGGTACGAAAGGACAGCGTCTCGATTTTTGAGATGGCAAAACCGACCTTATCGTTAACCAGGGCCGACTTTACCTCCGTCAGCCCCTTCTCGGTGAGCACGCGGCCGTCGCGCTGCCCGGCGAGGTATGTCAGACTGCGTTCATCCATCAGTTTAAGGTGGTATCTCACCGCTCTTTCACCCAGTTCAAAGCCGTGTTCTTTCAGGCGGTGAGCGATAACCCTGGCACCAACGGGGTCAGGAGAATCGCTCAGGATTTTCATGATGGCAATTTCTTTTCTCTCGACGCCTTGTGATTCAAAAGCCATAAGAAAAACCTAATAAGGTAATAGGAAACCGTTTTCCGTATTTCTATCATTTTATACTTTGTCTATGTAATTGTCAAGGCACTTTACAGCTCGCTCAGGTGGTGACACCTGTCACATGTTATGCGGTATACAGTCGCATTTGATGGCATATTATTGACAATAGTCCATATTCATTCTATAATTCATAGTTATACGTAATAGTTAAGGTAAGCCCTTGCTTGCAACAGCTTACGGAGGTTATAGTGAAAGAACTAAAGGAAAAGGTCAGGGAGCTACGTAGAAGGAAGGGGTGGGCACAGGAGGACCTGGCACGGGAAATGGGTGTCAGTCTTTCGACGATACAGCGCTGGGAGACTAAAGGTGGCAACCCTACCCGCCTGGCCCGGAGGGAACTGAAAAAACTCTTTATAGGGGCGGGAATCGAGGTGGATGATTGAGGGCAGAGGGGATGGCTAAACCGTCAAAACCCGGGATTATTGCCGGAATGCCGGCATATAATGAGGGTAAGTATATCGGTACTATGGTGCTCAATACCAGACAGTATGTGGAGTTCTACCTGCGTTCTATGGGCTGTTGAGGTGTTGTGTTTTTCATAGAAACTCAATTTTCATGGAGAGAGTATATTATGTAAACTACTCCCTGCCCTAGTGGTCGGGGTGAGAGGATTTGAACCTCCGACCTCAGCGTCCCAAACGCTGCGCGCTAAACCAGACTGCGCCACACCCCGACGGTTACAGTATAGCCGAGCGCCGACTGGGGTGCAATAGGTTCGCGGTTGCGGGCTATTCGCGGCAGTCGGGGCAGACATCGTAATCGGAGAGCGGTGTCCCCGACGTTTTGGCGATATACTCAATCTGCTTTTCCGGCGCCCAGTACTGCCCGCAGACGGAGCACTTCTTCAGCTTGAACTCCATCCGGTTGTGGGGCCATTTGATGACCCTGGTGCCTCTCCTGTCTTCCATGGTGATGGCGCCCGTGGGACAGCTGTATGCGCAGGCACCGCAGCCAATGCAGGCTTCGGTGAAATCTTCGTTAAACGGCGTGGTCAGCTCCCGGTCCACGCCCCGCCTCGCCAGGCTGATGGCCGCCACGCCGACGACCTCCTCGCAGGTGCGGGCACAGGTGGCACAGAGAATACAATTGTTGTTGCCCTTCTGCTTGACGAAACGGGTCTTCGTAACGCCGATCTTCTGTGCCAGTTCCTTGATTACCTCGGATTCCGGGCACCGGGCCAGCAGCAATTCGAGCAGCATCTTGCGGATTTTCTGGATTCGCTCGGTATCCGTCTGGACGATAAGTCCTTCTTCCACCTGATAAATGCACGATGTAACCAGTCTTTCCCGTTCTTTGGCGGTCTTTATCTCGACCAGGCAGAGTCGGCAGGCACCGTAAGGAGCGACCGCCTCGTTCTCGCAAAGAGTCGGGATATAAATATTATTATCGCGGGCGGCATATAATATCGTGGTGCCCTCTTCGGCTATGATTTTTCGTCCGTTTATCGTTAGTTTCACCATTTTCATCGTATCCTTACTTTACTTTTACCGCCTCGAAATTGCAGACACCGGCGGGGCATTTCTTATCTTTAATGTGGGCTTCATACTCGTCGCGAAAATAGCGGATGGTGCTCAGGACCGGATTGGGCGCCGTTCTGCCCAGGGCGCAGAGCGCGGCATCAATCAGCGTGGCCGAAAGCTCTTCCAGCAGCTCGATGTCTCCCTCTTTACCACGGCCCTCGGTAATACCGGTGAGAATATGTTTCATTTGCTGTAGTCCCTCACGGCAGGGGAGGCACTTGCCACAGGACTCGCCTTCAAGGAAGGAAACGAAATAGTTGGCGATATTGACCATGCAGGTCTTGTCGTCCATGACAATCATGCCGCCGGAACCCATCATGGAGCCGACCTTGTCCAGCTCATCGAAATCAATCGGCAGGTCGAGCAGACTCTCCGGAATCACGCCGCCGGATGGGCCGCCGGTCTGGACGGCCTTGAAATTCCTCCCCTTGGGAATACCGCCACCGATATCGTAGATAATCTCGCGCAGGGTAATGCCCATGGGTACCTCGACCAGCCCGGTATTGGTGATATTGCCGACCAGCGAGAATATCTTGGTGCCCTTGCTGTTCTCGGTGCCTATCTTTTGATACCAGTCGGCGCCGTTATTAATTATCAGGGGCACATTCGCCCATGTCTCGACGTTATTAAGGTTGGTCGGCTGTCCCCACAGTCCTTGCTCCGAGGTATGGACATACTTGGCGCGTGGCTCACCTACCCTGCCTTCCAGCGAGGCTATTAGAGCAGTGGACTCGCCGCAAATAAACGCGCCGCCGCCCCTCTGTATTTTAATATCGAAATTAAATCCCGACCCCATGATGTTCTTGCCCAGCAGCCCGTAGGCCTCCGCCTGCTCAATGGCTGTCCTGATATGTCTTACGGCCAGGGGGTACTCGTTGCGGATGTAAATATAGCCCTGATTGGCGCCAATGGTGTAAGCGCCGATGAGCATACCTTCGAGGACGCTGTGCGGGTTGCCTTCCACGAGGCTCCGGTCCATGTAGGCGCCGGGGTCACCCTCGTCGGCGTTGCAGATAACGTACTTCGTCTCGCCTTGCGCCTGGCGGGTGCTTTCCCACTTGTTTCCCGTGGGGAAACCGCCGCCGCCGCGTCCCCTCAGCCCGGCATTTTTCACCTCGTCGATGATTGCTTCCGGCGTCATTTTTAACGCTTTGGTCAGGGCGGCATAACCGCCAACGGCAAGGTAGTCGTCGATAGAAGTCGGGTCAATTAAACCGTTGTTGCCGAAGACGAGGCGTTTCTGCAGCTTGTAGAAAGGCACGTCGTGCTCGCAGGTAATCTTCTTCCCGGATTGCCGGTCGGTATAGAGCATTCTCTTGATGACATTGCCCTTGCCGATAGACTCGGTCAGTATCTCCGGAACGTCCTTGACCCTGACTCGCTGATAGAAAGTATCCTCCGGTTTGATGACTACTAGGGGCCCCCGCTCACAGAAGCCGTGGCAGCCGGTAGCCCGGATGTCCACCTTGTCTTCCAGTTTCTGTTTCCTGACTTCCTCCTGGAAGGCGGCTGTAACGGCTTTGCAGCCATGGGCCTGGCATCCGGTCCCGTTACATATGGTAATAACAGTTTTGTTCGGGTCCCTCTTTTTAATTATTGATTTTCTCAGGGCCTCCAGTTCGTTCGGGGATTTTAATTTTGCCACTGGACATCCTCCACTGATTAGTTATAGTCCTTGAGCACGGGAACAACCGCCTCCGGCGTCATTTCACCGTGATAGTCTTCACCGATGATGACCATGGGGCCGAGGGCGCAGGCACCGACGCAGTTGACCGTTTCCAGAGTGAATTTAAAGTCTTTCGTGGTCTCGCCTCTTTTAACTTTCAGTTCCTGCTCAATCTTCTCCAGGACCTTCACGGCGCCCCGGACATGGCAGGCCGTGCCCATGCAGACGTTAATCAGGTGGCGTCCTCTGGGTGTCAGGCTGAACGCCTTGTAAAAGGTGGCGACACTGTAGACCCGACTTAACGGGACGCCGAGACCCTGGCTGGTCTCCTGTAAGACCTCTTTGGGCAGGTACCCGACTTCCGCCTGGATGTCCTGCAGAATGTCCACCAGCAGCGATTTATCGTGCTGATGCTTTTGCAGTGCCTGTTTTGCTTTTGCTTTTAGCTCTTTTGGTGACATTGTTAGCCTTCTCCAATAGCTTTTGATATTCCAGTTCCACTCTTTCCTGTATCTGCTGAATAATATCATCGCTCAGATGGCGGAACCGGCCCTGTATTTTCAGATAGTCCTTCACCGGTCTGAGCTTGGGCAGGGTGATGCTCATTTTGTACTGGCTGTTTACCACCTCGTACAGAGGGAAAATCCCCGTCTGCACGGCCAGGCGTGACTGCCGGTTAACCGTATCCGTGGCGCTCCGCCAGCCGGTGGGGCATACCGAGAGGATGTGGACGTAAGCCGGTCCCGGCGTGTCAACGGCCTTGCGGACTTTCTCCATAAGGTCGAACGGGTACCCGTGAGTAGCGGTGGCCACATACGGTATGTTGTGGGCAGCGGCAATCTCAGGCATGTTCTTCTTCCAGCTGAATTGGCCGAAGCTCTTCTTGCCCACCGGTGAGGTGGTGGTGGCCGCGCCGAAAGGCGTCGCCGAAGACCTCTGGATGCCGGTATTCATGTAGGCTTCGTTATCGAAACATATATAGGTAAAATCGTGCCCTCTTTCCAGGGCTCCGGATATTGCCTGCAGGCCGATGTCGCTGGTGGCGCCGTCGCCGCCGATGGCAACCACTTTAGTGTTCTCCGGCAGCGGCACGCCCTTCCTCTTCATGGCTTTATAGCCTGCCTCGATGCCGGAAGCCACCGCCGCCGCGTTCTCGAACAGCGTATGTATCCAGGGCAGGTACCAGGAGGTAAGCGGTAGCTGCGAGGCGAAAATCTCCATGCAGCCGGTGGCGTTGACGACGATAACGTTATTATCGAGGGCTTTGAACGCCTGCCGCATCGCCAGGGCTTCGCCACAGCCGATGCAGGCACGGTGACCCGGCGCGAAATTCTCCTTTTTCTTGACAAGTCGAGGTACGTA
>DAOUEB010000009.1:0-5527 GCA_034430675.1 Dehalococcoidales bacterium | reverse complement strand
GAGAGACTGACCGAGGCCGGAGAAGACGGCACCGATATCCGGGCCATCGAACATGGCCATATCTCTATCACACCGCTCTATACCAGCCTGCTCGATAAACCGCCGCATCGCCTCCTGAAAAAGCTTTGCGCTGACCTTCTGCAAGAGATAGAATACGGCAGTAAAACGTGATAATTAAATAAAATGCAGCACCACATCGGTACCGACATCATAGAGATAGAACGAATCCGCCGGGTAATCGACCGCTTCGGCGACCGTTTTCTGCGTCGCGTCTATACCGAAGCGGAGCTGAATATCTACGGCCACCGGACCCACTCACTGGCCGCCAGCTTCGCCAGCAAGGAGGCGGTCATGAAAGTACTGGGCACGGGCAACAGGGGCGTGGCCTGGAAGGAAATAGAGACACTTTACTATCCCAGCGGCAAACCGCTCATCAAGCTCAACGGACGAGCCAAAAAAGAGGCGGACAAGCTGGGGATAAAAGAAATTGATGTCAGCCTCTCTCACTCCCGAGCTTACGCCACCGCTACCGCCATAGGGTCGACCTAATCACAACAAAGATAGTCATTGCGAGGAGCGTAGCGACGAAGCAATCTCATATTACGCTTGTTGAGATTGCCACGCCTGCGTGCCGTAACATACTTCGGCGTGCAGGCGCGCTTCGCTCGCAATGACAGAGCACCTAACCTTCCCAGACTACCTCCCCACCGATAATGGTCAATTCCACCTTAATGTCTTTTATCCGCTCCGGCGGCACCTTCGTGGGGTCGTCACTCAGAACGACGATGTCGGCCAGCTTACCCGGGGATATCGAGCCCTTGATGTCTTCTTCAAAAGAGGCGTAAGCGGCATTGACCGTATACAGCGCCAGTGCCTGCCCGGGTGTAATAGCTTCTTCCGGCAGGAGCACCTGCCCCGACCCGGCTTTCCGGGTTACCGCCCCGTAGATACCTACCAGCGGATTAACGGGCACGACCGGCGCATCCGAGGCGGCGGCCACGACCAACCCACTCTCCAGGGGCGATTTAATGCGGTAAAGCCACGGCAACTGGCCGGGTGCCACTGTCGCCAAGTACCGCTCGCCGTTGTAATATATGAATAAGGGGTGGGTAACGATAACCGCCTCCAGTTCTTTCAATCGCTCCAGGAGATACGGAGGACACTCGCTGCAATGCTCGATGCGGTGGCGTCTTCCGGTGACATGAGGACGACTGTCAACAAATTCCAGGGCCTCGATAGCAGCCTCTACGGCATCTTCAGTAATGGCGTGGAAGGCCAGTTGAAAACCGGAACGATGGCAGTCGAGGACAAGCTGGTTCAATTCTTCCTGCGTCAATCCCCCCTGCCCCGACGATTCACCCAGCATTACTTTAACCGCTCCCAGTCGTAGCTGACTATCACCCGACCCCGTAATTAAACCGTCTTCCTGGAACTGACGCCGTGTTTCAGGCCCTGCCATCATAGAGACTCGACTCCGTAGCTTACCTGTGTCCTTATACTTGCGTACAATATGCCACCGGCTGCGGTCATTTCTATAGGTCGCTTCCTGAAACGAGGTTATGCCATATGAAAGGAAATGCCGGTCGGCCAGAGCGACACCCTCATCCAGTTCCGTATCGGAAAAGGGCGGCATTACCTCGCTACGGATATAACCAAGCATCTCATAGAGGATGCCATTCGGCTCGCCGGTAGCCAGGTCGCGCTCAATGCGGCCTCCGGGCGGCTCCGGCGTTTCCATGCCGATACCGGCCAGAGAGAGCGCCAGGCTATTAAGCACGCAGGCGTGCAGCGAGCGGTGGCCCAGGACGACGGGGTGGTCGGGGGCTACCTCGTCTAAATCCCAGCGGTTGGGGCAGCGTTTCTCCGCCAGATAGAACTCATTATAGTCGGTGCCACTCAGCCATGTCCCCGGCGGGGTATTCTCCGCTTTGCGGCGGATGGCTTCTTGAATATCGGCAATGGAACTGACTGACGCCGGGCTACAGTCTATGCTGAGCAGCTTCCTTATCAGGGAGAAAAGGTGGAGGTGGGCATCGTTGAAGCCGGGCACCACCGTCCTGCCCTGGCAGTCGATTATCCTGGTATTTGCCCCTATTACCACGTCCAGCGCGTCATTACCGCCGACCATGAGTATCTTATCGCCGATGATAGCCACCAGCTCCGCGGTCGGTTGCGCGGCGTCCATGGTTATTACATTGGCGTTTTTCAGGACAATATCGGCTGGCATAACAACCCTTTTGACGGGGTATTCATTAGCCAGTATACTATTGATAACTCCACCCTGCAAAGGAGAAGGCGATGGACACGGAACAGCGAGTCCGGAAACTGGTAGCGTGGATTAAGGAGAAGGTGCAAGCCGCCGGGTGCCGGGGCGTGGTGCTGGGGATAAGCGGGGGGCTTGACTCCTCGGTACTGGCCGTGCTGTGCCAGCGGGCTTTCCCGCAGAACACCCTCGGCGTTACTATGCCCTGCCATAGCATCGATACCGATAAAGCTCATGCCGGAGTCGTGGCCAGCCAGTTCAATATACCGACCATGGAGGTGTCTCTGGACGGCGCTTTCGACGCCCTGACCCGGATATTGCCGGACTACCAGCCGGACCCGTCGCTCGGTCAGCTGGCCCGGGCCAACCTCAAAGCCCGGCTGAGAATGGTCACCCTCTACTACATCGCCAATCAGCTGAAATATATCGTGGCCGGTTCCGGGAACCGGAGCGAACTCACCGTCGGCTACTTCACCAAGCACGGCGACAGCGGCGTGGATATCCTGCCGCTGGGCAACCTGGTCAAGGGGGAGGTCAGCGAGCTGGCGCGTTACCTGGAAATCCCGCAGGAAATCATCGATAAGCCTCCGTCCGCCGGCCTGTGGGAAGGCCAGACCGACGAGGCGGAGATGGGTTTCAGCTACGAAGCCCTCGACCATTATATCCTGACGGGCGACGCCCCTGAGGAACTGAAACGCAAAATTGAGGCCATGAAAGCCGCCGCGGCCCACAAGTGCGCCATGCCGCCGATTGCCGAATTTTAACGGCGGCTCTTCCGTATTATCTCCGGGTACTTGCGACTCCCCTCGCGGAGTGTCCGCTTCTGCGTGGCGTAATCGACGCGATACAGGCCGAATCGCTTCTCGAATCCGTGTGCCCATTCGAAATTATCGATTAGCGACCAGTAAAAGTATCCCTTGATATTCATACCATCGGCAATCGCTTTACTCAGGACGAGCAAATGGTCTTCGATGAACTTAGCCCTCTTCTTATCACTGTCATCGGCAATGCCGTTCTCCGTAATATATATGGGTTTGGAAGTATAGCTGCTTACCAGCTTGAGGACACGGTACAGTCCCTCCGGGTAGATTTCCCACCCCATGTCCGTCGTCTTCTCAGGAGGCGCGTTTTTTACTATATCCAGCTTCTTCTTGCTGAAGGGCCTCAACTTCCATAAGAAACGCATGTAATAGTTCACACCGACAAAATCAAAGGCATCCCGGACACCACTGTTATATGATTCGCGGGCCAGTCCGGGTATGGAGAATTTGAAACGACCTTCCGTGAGGTAAACAAAATGGGAATCGCTCATGTTCCGCCTGAGCAGGCGGTTGAACGCGACGTCCAGCAGGTTCCAACGATTGGGAGGCTCGTAGATTAACATGACCACGACGAGTCCCACCTGAGCCTGCGGCTCGATTTTCTTGATGCAGGTATAGGCAGCGGTATGGGCGCGCAGCATATTCCGTAGGACTGTAGCGGCTTTTTGAAGGTTTTTCTCGGCCGGAGGAAATCCGCCTATGAAGTACCCGTTGAAGGCATATGCAGACGGCTCGTTGATGGTGCACCACAGCTTGACTTTGGAACCGAGACGCCCGACAACACGCTCCACGAATCCAGCAAAGATATCCGGGGAATCTTCCTGGAGAAACGCCCCCTTTTCCTCAAACCATAAGGGGTTGGTAAAGTGATGCAGCGTAATCATCGGCTCGATGCCATTGGCCAGCAGCTCGTCCACGACCTGCTCGTAGTGGTCCAGCACCGCTTCGTCGAACTCGCCCTGCTTCGGTTCAATCTTGCTCCATTCGACCGAGAAGCGGTAGGCATTCAACGATAGCGCTTTCATAAGCTGAATGTCTTCTTTGTAACGATTCCACTGGTCACAGCAGACCCCGGCTTTCTGTCCGTTCGAGATTCGCGGCTGTCCATCTTCATCGACGGCGGACTCGAATTGAAACCAGTTGTTGTTCGCGCAGTTGCCTTCTACCTGATGGGCAGAGGTGGCGCTTCCCCATAAATAATTTTTACCGAAATGCCACGGGTCTTTTTTGAGCTTGCTAAAATCCAGGCGCAGGTTGGCTTTACGGTCGGTAAACCAGAACAGCAGCCCGAAATAAATAATCGCCAGTACTGGTATGATTAGAAGCGCATACATTATGTCATCCTGCTTTCTTCCTTCATTTAGCCCGAATTATACCACTTTTAGCTTATGATTCCATCCATAGCCGCCCCCTCTATAACAGGTAAAACTGCTAAAATTTTATTTAGGTTTTATTAAGAACAAAACTGATACTGCTACTTGTTTTGGTAAAACTGTTGTGCTATTATCAGGTTGAGGCGAGAGATGACCACGGAGAGAGAAAAAGCACTGGAACTGGCTATTGGCCAGATAGAAAAGCGGTTCGGCAAGGGCTCCATCATGAAGATGGGAGAGTCAGCCGTACAGCTGCCAATAGCAGCCATTCCTACCGGCTCCCTGGCTTTAGACCTGGCCCTGGGTATCGGAGGGATACCCAAAGGGCGTATCACGGAAATATTCGGACCCGAGTCATCCGGAAAAACTACCCTAGCCCAGCATATCATCGCCGAAGCACAAAAAAGAGGAGGTACGGTTGCCTATATTGATGCGGAGCATGCCCTTGACCCCTCTTATGCTGCCAATTGCGGCGTCAATGTTGACGAACTGCTCATCTCACAACCGGATACCGGCGAGCAGGCTCTGGAGATTACCGAAGCGCTGGTAAGGAGCAGCGCCGTTGATGCGATAATTATTGATAGCGTCGCCGCTCTGGTTCCCCGGGCTGAAATCGAGGGGGATATGGGAGACCCACAGATGGGCCTGCAGGCCCGCCTTATGTCACAGGCCTTGAGGAAACTTGCCGCTGCCATCGGACGGTCCGGGACAGCGGTGATATTCATCAACCAGCTGAGAGAGAAGGTCGGCATCGTCTTCGGTAATCCGGAGGTGACTACCGGGGGCAGAGCGCTGAAGTTCTATAGCTCGGTAAGGATTGACCTGAGGCGCGCAGAGACCATCAAGCAGGGAACCGAAGCATTAGGCAGTCGTGTCAGAGTTAAGGTAGTTAAGAATAAGGTTGCCCCTCCGTTCCGCAGTGCCGAGTTCGACATCATGTTCGACCACGGCATAAGCAAAGAGGGCAACCTCCTTGATATTGGTGTAGAGCTGGGGCTGATAAGTAAAGCCGGCGCCTTTTTCTCCTACGGTGACATCCGCCTCGGGCAGGGCCGGGAAAGCGCCAAGCA
>DAOUEB010000008.1:0-7980 GCA_034430675.1 Dehalococcoidales bacterium | reverse complement strand
CGCTCTCGCCCACCAGTCCCACAATTTCCTGCTCGTCAATGTAGTAGGAAATGCCGTCGACGGCCTTGACCAGGCCGCTCTCGGTCTTGAATTGAGTTACCAGATTGTTGACTCTTAATAGTTCTGTCATTTCATGTTCCTCACGTTAAAGTGAACCTCTGAACCCGGGGTCTTGAGCCATCTTTCAAGACAGTATTTTCAGTATGATAACCACTGGATCAGGAGGCATGCCATTTAACCAGACGTTAGTCAATCAACTTACATCTTCTCCAGTACCCTGATATACTTTTAAAGAGAAATCTCAGTGTGTCCCGAATAGAATAGCGCCTTGTTTGAGGAGGATATCTTGTAGCTCTGAGACATCTTCCTCGAGTTGACGCGGTGTTATATTTTTCCTGGCACAGAGGGCCGCGGCCACACCAGCCGCTTGGCCAGTCACCATTGTCTGCTGTAAGAACCTGTGATATGCAGCCCTTTCAGTCGAGATTGCCTTACCGGCTACGAGAAGGTTTTCAACGTCCTTTGGTACCAGACACCGATAGGGAATGTCGTGTGAACCGCCATCCTTGCAGGCTCCTCCCCCTTTAATACCAGTGACTGTATCTGTTGTCGCAACGTGAATGGCTCCTGCCGGAAAGGCGCTCTTCCCGATGACATCCTCGAATTTTTTTGCTTCAACGACATCCTGGCCTTTCAGTACGTAGTCACCCATGATGCGCCTGCCCTCCCTTAGCCTTAACTCAGGGCAAACTCTGGTAATGTAGGCATTCTCGAAACCCGGCAGATACTTCTTGATGAACTTCCAGGCTATCACTATCTGCCGCCGGCACTCAATTTCGCCATACGTCAGGTCCCTCACATTTGTGCAGTCGCAGTTACCCACTTGAGACGAGTGCTGGAACAGGGCCTGTATCACACCACCTTCTCTGGGTGTCAGGAAGAAACCCACGCCGCTAAACCCGTGCCACTCTCCCTTGGCCAGAGCTTCATTCATCAGTGAGGTATACCCCATTATTTCGCCTAATTCTGTTATGTCTTTGATGTTTTTAATACGTTCCAGAAGCTGTTCTTTAGTCCAGTTTAAGAGTGGATTACTTAAAAATCGCTCAAAGGAGAATTCATCCGGATTTTCCTTTATATAACTCAGCGCCTTATCCCAGTCTACGCCGTCTGCCGTGAAGGCAAGCGTGTGGGGCTCCATTTCTTCTTTCGGCAGGAATTCATACGGGGCACCGGCCCTTACGGACAGGTCTCCTTCACCAGTGCAGTCGATGATTACTTTCCCCGCGACAAGCTGCCGGCCGGAAGTATTCTCAACGACAACCCCTTTCACCACGTCACCATCTTTAGCAACGTCTACCGCGAGAGAATGTAGCAGGAGGTTGACACCGTTCTCCTGCATCATCTCGAAAATCATCAGGCCCCACCAGTCAGGGTCGACATACGAGAAGGTATAACTCCCTCGAAAGTCGGGCCTGATATGAGGTAAGGCATGCCCCTCATTCAGGAGTCTACTATGTGTCTCCTCTAGAATACCTGCTATTATTTGCTCATGACGTGCGTTAAACATGTGGGCGTAAGCAAAGCCGGGAGGCCCAGACACGTTAAACTGGCCGCCCAGGGCACCGAGACGCTCAATCAGCAGCGTGTTGGCACCGGTCCGGGCTGAGGCAATAGCCGCAGATACACCCGATGTTCCACCACCGACCACCACTACATCATACTCACCATATAGTTCCATTCTTTCCTCCTTGTTACATTTCTATTAGTGGGTTCCGTATAATATAGCGCCTTGCTTGACCAGGATATTCTGGAGTTCTGAGACATCTTCCTCCAGTTGACGAGGTGTTATATTTTTCTTGGCGCAAAGGGCTGCGGCCACACCGGCGGCTTGACCTGTCACCATTGTCTGTTGTAAGAACCGGTGGTACGCATCTCTATCGGTCGAGATTGCCTTCCCGGCCACAAGCATGTTTTCGACATTCTTCGGCACCAGACACCGGTAGGGAATATCGTGGGAGCCGCCATCTCTAGGATACCCGCCTGTCGTTTGGGTCGAAGTTAATGTATCTGTGGTAGCAACGTGATGACCTCCCGCCGGAAAGGCGCTCTTTCCAATGACGTCCTTGAACTTTCTGGACTCAAGGACATCTTGAGTTGTCAGAATGTAGTCGCCGATGACACGTCCGCTCTCTCGTATCCTCAACTCAGGGCAGAGTCTGGTGATGTAGGCATTCTCAAAACCGGGCATGTACTTCCTGATGAATTTCCACGCTATTACTATCTGGCGCCGACACTCGATTTCGCCATAAGTCAGGTCGCGCACATCGGTGGGGTCACAATTAGGTACCTGGGACGAGTGCTGG
Organism: Dehalococcoidales bacterium; assembly: GCA_034430675.1. Classification (GTDB taxonomy): domain Bacteria; phylum Chloroflexota; class Dehalococcoidia; order Dehalococcoidales; family RBG-16-60-22; genus JAFGPF01. The sequence goes on along the minus strand of DAOUEB010000008.1, from coordinate 5,614 downwards.
AACAGGGCCTGTATCACCCCCCCCTCCCTTGGTGTCAGGAAGAAACCTACGCCACTATACTCATGCCACTCTCCTTTGGCCAGAGCCGCATCCCTCAATGAGTAATAGCCCATTATTTCGCCTAATTCCGTTATGTCTTCGATGTTTTTAATACGTTCCAGAAGCTGTTCTTTAGTCCAGTTTAAAAAGGGATTTATTAAAAATCGCTCGAAAGAGAATTCATCCGGGTTTTCCTTTATATAACTCAGCGCCTTATCCCAGTCTACACCGTCTGCCGTGAAGGAAATCGTGTGGGGTTGAAGTTGTTCTCGCGGAAGTATATCGTACGGTGCACCAGCCCTTACGGATAAATCTCCCTCTCCGGTGCAATCAATGATTACTTTGCCTATGACGACCTGCCTGCCGGAAGTGTTCTCGACGATAACACCCCTGACGGCGTCACCCTCTTTCAGAACATCCACAGCCAGGGAATGCAGCAGGAGGTTGACGTTGTTCTCCGTCATCATCTCGAAAATCATCAGGCCCCACCAGTCCGGGTCAACGTACGAGAAGCTGTAACTCCCTCGAAACTCAGGCCTGATATGAGGTAAGGCATGTCCCTCGTTCAGTAGCCTGGTATGGGTTTCCCCCATAAAGCCCCCGATTACCTGCTCGCCGAGCATGTTGAAAAAGTGAGCGTAAGCGAAGCCCGGAGGACCGGAAATGTTCAGCTGACCGCCCAGGGCACCGAGACGCTCAATCAGCAGCGTGTTGGCACCGGTCCGGGCTGAGGCAATAGCCGCAGATACACCCGATGTACCACCACCGACCACCACCACATCATATTCACCGAATAACTGCATTCTTACACCTCCCAGTTTGATTTAGTTTATATGCTCTGCTTGTTGATGACCCCACTTTCATTGTTTTATTGCACCGCGTCTGTTTCCATATTTTTCACCTCCAGTGAAACTGAAATATTGTATCTTCTGGTTATATTATGCCTCTCAGCCTGGGGTCGAGGGCATCTCTCAGGCCATCGCCCACCATGTTGAAGGCAAAAACAACAATCATAATAGCGAGGCCTGGTACGAGAGAAAGAAAGGGGTGTGACCTCAGATACGTATAGCCTTCGTAAACCAGGCTGCCCCAGGCGGGAGTGGGCGGAGTAACACCCACACCGAGAAAGCTAAGGCCGGCTTCAGCCAGGATAGTAATACCCATATTCATGGTCATCACTACTATCATTGGCGGTAAGCAGTTGGGCAGCACGTGGAGGAACATGATACGCAGGTTACCGGCTCCCAAAGAGCGCGCCGCCAGAACGTAGTCATTCTCCCTGGCCGAGGCAACTTGACCGCACATTATCCTGGCGTACGGTGCCATCATGCCGATACCGATGGCTATCATGACGTTTGTCAATCCTGCGCCGAGTGCCGCCGCGATGGTCAGGGCTAGCAATATTGCCGGAAAACACATAAGGGCATCTACCAGCCTCATAATAACGGAGTTCGTCGCGCCTCCGTAATAGCCGGCGATTAGCCCCAGCATCGTGCCAATTATCGCCGACATGGAAAGCGCCACGACGCCGACCATCAAGGCCGTCCGCGCACCGTAGATTAAACGGCTCAACAAGTCTCTACCGATAGCATCAGTGCCAAGCAGATGTCCCATTGCCCCGGGTTGAAGCAGCCTATCAGCAAAGTCCGCCTCCAGAGGGTCGCATGGAGCAAAGAGTCCGGGGAAAGCGCCTATTATAAGAAAAAGTATAACCACGATGGCACCAAAAATAACTACCGGCCGCCCGAAAAAAACCTTGCAGAATCGCCGGAACTCATTAACGCGGGCCGGAATTTCCGTTATAGCCGTGTATTGGTTGCTATCTGCTGACATAGCATGTAGTCCTTATTTGTACCTTATTCTGGGGTCAAGCCAACCCCACGAAATATCTATTAACAGGTTCGTTACCATCACCATTATCGCCATAATGAAGATAACAGCTTGTACCACTCCATAGTCCAGGGAACGAACTGCTTCTACCAGCAACCTCCCCATACCGGGTATATTGAATACAGTCTCGATAAATACCGAGCCGCCAAAGATATGAATCAATGACATGCCCATCATAGTAACAACGGGTATGAGCCCGTTTTTCAGGCCATGCCTGATTATTACTCCCCTCTCTTTCAGACCCTTGGACCAGGCTGTTCGGATGTAGTCCTGTCGCATGACCTCGAGCATACTTGACCGGGTTAGACGCATCATCAATGCGATAGGAGGAACGGCTAAACAAAAAACGGGCAGGATTATCTCTCTCGTGTTCAACCAGAAGTCCCTGAAAGGCGAGGTGTAGCCGAAGATTGGTAACCAGCCGAGTTTAAGACCAAATATGTAAATCAGAAAGATAGCGAGCCAGAAAGAGGGCGCCGTTACTCCCAGATTTCCCAGGGTAGTAACCAGCTGGTCCAACCACCCACCCCGTCTCACCGCAGCGATGACACCGGCTGGTATTCCTACAAGGCTTATCACAAGGGCAAGAGCCCCTAAATGGAGAGTTATGGGTAGCCGTTGTTTTACATCCACTGTCACCGGAGTCTGCCGAATAACCGAGATGCCAAAGTCCCCGGTTAAGAGACCGCCCACCCATTTACCATACTGGACCACCAAAGGTCTATCGAGTCCAAACTCGTGCCTTATCTTGGCAACCTGCTCAATTGTCAGCGATTCCACATCCTGTTGAGTTAGGTATACCAGGATGGGGTCACCTGGCAGCAGGCGTACCAGGATGAACACTATTGCAGTAACTATTATGAGGACAAGCAGCATATACAGGACTCTTCTGATAATATATGTGCCCAAAATTACCCCTTTTAAGTTGTCGAAAATCAAGCCTGGCTACCTGTCCGAAAGCACCTATCACCTATCTGCAGGCACCTTATAAATTTAGCAAGGCACCATACAGTTGCCGCACGGCCCGTCCGTATTCAGCCGTCGTGCTTTAGAGCACGGCAAGCACCAGACGGGCCGTGCTCCTTTTGATAAATTCTACCCCACTTAGCACTACTGCTCTTTCCACGCGTCAGCGGGGAGCCAGTCAGTCTTGAATGAAAAGGCCATGAAATTGCAATGAACATCGGGCTGGAAGAAAGCAACCATCGTTAATTGATACATGGGAATGAGTGTTTTATCGTCGAAGAGCATCCTGTTGAATTCTTTGGCCAGATCTTCTTCAATATCGGTCGTCTTCAGCAATTTCCCAACCAGGTCATTGAATGTCTCAGAATGCGCCATATCAAAGAACTGAGGTGTAGCACCGGCCCTCCAGAAATAAAAACTAGGATGCATGGTGTAGACCGCCCAGTTTATATACTCCTGGAAAATAAGGCCTTCATTCCACCCGCCTAGGGTCCACCGGTATTCGGCAAATTTACCTGACTCCGGAAATTCAACTTCAATTTCTATCCCTACCCTGGTCAGGCAAACCTGTATTGCCGACGCCAGTTCCGCGTTAGCCCATTGCGGCGGCATGATAAGCTTTGTCTTGAACCCGTTAGGATAGCCTGCCTCCTGGAGTAGCTGTTTCGCCTTTTCAGGATTATCTGGCTCCAGGGTTTCCAGCTCGGGGATATGAGCTATAGAGCCGGTCGGGGCCATCTGATGTATGGGCTTCTGCCAGCCATAGCCCAGTGCGTCACAGAGGGACTTGCGGTCAATGGCATACGATATTGCCTGGCGCACTCTCTTGTCCGATAGCGGAGACTCGGGATTTGCACTTGATGGTACCAGCGCGTGAACTGGGCATAATGGTGAACTCAACTGGTTATACGGGAAGCCTGCGTCCCTGATTTCAGCCGCCTGTTTGCCAAGGAACAGGTAACACAGGTCAAAGTCACCGGCCTCGAAAGCCATTTGCGTCGTCATAGGATCCGATAAGTAAACGTTTTCCAGGCCGTCAAGATAGGGCTTGCCCTCTTCCCAGTAGTCCTCGAACCGGGTAAGGGTCAACTTCACGTCGCGCTGATATTCAACGAATTTAAACGGACCCGTGCCGGCCGGGTGCTCGCCGGCCCACTCATCACCTTTCTCCAGGAACCCTTTTGACGAACTCATCCATTGGTTTCCCAGGCTATAATACACAGTGTTCGTCCAGTAGTTCAGGTTAACCCGCACTTTATAGTCGTCTAATATTTCTATCGACTTCCATTGCGGGTCTCTCGAGGGCTTCTTTTCCATAAATCTATCTATGTTCCATTTGCACACCTCGGCGTTGAAGTCCGTGCCATCATGAAACTTTACGCCCTTCCTCAGCGTAATATCCATGTAGGTCTGGTCTGGGGCAGGGTCAAAAGCGGTTGCCAGAATTGGCACGAAATCACCTGCGGCGGTGTAGTAGCATAAAGGCTGGAAGAGAACATTCGCCACCGACTCATTGGTTCTCGGGCCCATTTCTTGTACATCGCCGATGGGGGTATCCGGGGCCTCGCGCTTATGTATTTTAAGAATGCCTCCGTACTGCGGTTCACCGGGTTCGGGTGCCGGAGCCGGTTCTTCTGGAGCGGGGGCAGGTTTTGCCGGTTCGGGGGCAGGTTTTACCGGTTCGGGGGCAGGTTTTGCCGGTTCCGGTGTGGGTATGGGTGCAGGTTCCGCTGGTTCGGCACAGGCCGCGAGAAACAAGGCGGCTGCCAACATGAAAGTAAGAATAATAACTAAACTACGACGTAACAACATTTTTTTATACCTCCCTACCAAACTGAGCTTTTACTCTCCACTATATGCCATCATCTACGACATATCTCACCCCCCTCTCGGCTTACTGCAATCTAGCTGAAGAGATACAGACAGCATTTTATCACTTTCCGTTCATTGCAACCGCACGATTGTCTATGTTCCTTGCTGACCTTTTAGATAGGCTATGCCTTAGATTCATATAGCCGTGAAATGCGCTACCAGTATCATCTACACAACATAATGATACATACCGAAACAGGTGAACACTTATATATGAATCTTGCATTTATATCGTATCAATTGCATTTTATGAATGTTAATAACAAGATAACTGCATATTAACAAGATAAAATGTAACATATAACTAATAATATGCTCTAAATGAAGTATATTACCACGGAGCATCCAGAAGGTAATTTTATACCGCCATTCGCCTTTTGTCAAGTAGGAGCCGGTCTTTTTAAAACACTCCAGATCATTCAGGGCAGGTTATCTCTCGTCTCTCGTCATTTCCTCTAATAGATTTCAGCTTGCTTACTATTTGAAGGATCAAGCTTTAATCTCTCTCGTCAGATAGCGGATAAGCATTGATGAAGAAGCCATGGGGCTGACATTGCTTAGATGATGTCATAGTGTAAGTACATAACCAGAGTGTTGTGGGGAATGACGGATCAATCTCTCCATACGGATAACACTATCTGCGGAGTAAATGATCACATTCTTAATTGATGATTTTTCTTTGGTTACCTTTCAAAAGACAGCATGTCCTGCCTTGTAGGTATTATTAACAAAAAATGTTTCGATATCTCTAACGCCTTCAATATGAGCAAGCTCTAACCTGATGAAGTTAGTCAGGTCTTCTTCATCAGGGAAATGGACCATAATGAATATATCAAAGCGTCCAAAT
>DAOUEB010000007.1:0-28996 GCA_034430675.1 Dehalococcoidales bacterium | reverse complement strand
ATCGACCCCAAGCGCGTGGTCAGGGAGCTTCAAAAAGGCAATATCGTCATCGTGGCCGGCTTCCAGGGGATTACCGGGGACATGGATATCACGACATTGGGGAGGGGTGGCTCGGATACCACGGCGGTGGCGCTGGCGGCCGGCCTGAAGGCAAAAATATGCGAAAGATACACGGATGTGGACGGGATTTATACCACCGACCCGCATCTTTTCCCCGAGGCGCGGAAGCTGTCGGAGATAAGCTATGAGGAAATGCTGGAAATGGTGAACTACGGGTTCAAGGCGATACATCCCCGTGCGGTCGAGATGGGTGAGCTGTTCAGCGTCCCCATTCTGGTGGCGTCGAGCTTTAATGAGAACCCCGGTACGTTAATTCACAAAGAGGTGTCTATGGAAATACGAAATAAAGTAAGAGGTATAGCCCATGACCTTGATGTGGCCAAGATAACCGTGGTCGGCGTTCCCGACCGTCCGGGTATCGCCGCGGGTATATTCGTTCCCCTGGCGGAAGCCGGTATCAGCATCGATACCATCGTTCAGAATGCCAGCATCGAGAACATCACCGACCTTACCTTCACGGTAGCCAAGGGCCAGCTGAAAGGGGCGATGGCGGTCGTCAAACCGATAGCCGGGTCAATCGGCGCCAGGGAGTGCGTCAGCGACTCCAAACTGGGTAAGGTGAGCATCATCGGCACCGGCATGCAGAATGCCCCCGGTTACGCCGCCCGCATGTTCGATGCCCTCAGAGAACAAAAAATAAACATCCAGCTTATCGCGACATCGGAAATAAGGATAACCTGTATTATTGACGAGGCCAGAATAAAGGACGCGGTACGAGCTTTGCACCGCGCCTTCGAGCTGGAAACAGAGGATTAAATGATATTTACGAGAGGTTGTTAGACTGCCACCACCTCTTTAACTTCGGGGATTTCCTGCTTCAGAATGCGTTCAATCCCGTTCTTCAGGGTCAATTGTGACAAAGGACAGCCGGCGCAAGCGCCGACCAATTTTACTTTCACGATACCGTCGGTAACCTCCACCAGTTCCACATTGCCCCCATCCCTTACCAGAACCGGGCGTACTTTTTCGAGTACCTCTTCCACCTTATCTTGCATTTTAACCCTATCTCCTTTAGAATTTAACTGTGCCCCTATTTAAATTCTATCTGCCACCGGGGCAATTTGTCAAACAGCGCATTTTTATGCCTTAAACCCCTTGTATGACGTGTCTCATTAGTGTAGAATAAATTACTTAAAAATTATTCCGGTTCCGGGGGCGATATGACGCGTGATGACGAAAGACAGCTAAGGTTCAAGCAGCAGCGCAGCAAAGAGGCCATCGACCTGGCGATGCAGGCACGCTGGCAGGAGGCTGTCGGCATCAATAAGGAAATCATCGGGAGCTTTCCGGAAGATGTTGATGCTTACAATCGCCTGGGCAGGGCCTGCATGGAACTGGGGCAGTATACGCAGGCCCGGGAAGCCTATAGCCGGACGGTGCAGCTGGACCCCTATAACGCTATTGCCAATCGGAACCTGCGGCGCCTGGGTGACCTGGGAGAGTCGGACAGCGCCGAAGTGGAAACGGACAAGGTCGAGCCGCACCATTTTATCGAAGAAATAGGCAAGGCCGGGGTGGTTACCCTCTACGAGCTGGCGCCCAAGGAGAACCGCGCCAGAATGGTGGCGGGCGACAAGGTGTATTTGAAGGTTGACGGCTCTGTTCTGTCGGTTGAAAACAGCCGCGGTAACTATATGGGAAAGGTCGAACCAAAGTATGCCCAGCGGCTTATCCGGCTGATTCTGGGGGGCAACCAGTACACGGCGTCCGTGGTTAAGTCCGCCGTGGACTTGATGACCGTGATAGTGAGAGAAACTTACCAGCACCCCAGTCAGGCCGGCAAGCTGTCCTTCCCGCCGAAGGGGATGGAGGAGTTCCGTCCTTACGTCAGCGATAAACTATTGAAAGTGGATGAGGATGATGAGGAAGATGAGCCCGGTTATACGATAATCGGTGGCGACGAAATAGAAGTATTGCCTGAGGAGTCCGAGGGCGTCGATGATAATACGGATAGCGATGACGAATAGGAGGTTGAGCTAATTATGGTTTCGGGCACAGTGAAGCCGGTTAATATCGAAGATGAAATGAGGGGTTCCTACCTCGATTACGCGATGAGTGTCATCGTCGCCCGCGCCCTGCCGGATGTACGTGACGGGTTGAAACCGGTGCACCGGCGTATCCTTTATGCCATGAACGACATGGGGCTGCGGCCGACCGGGCCCCATCGGAAAAGCGCCCGTATCGTCGGTGAGGTGCTGGGTAAGTACCATCCGCATGGAGATACCTCGGTCTATGACGCCATGGTGCGCATGGCGCAGGAATTCTCGATGCGTTATCCTCTGGTTGACGGGCAGGGCAATTTCGGCAGTGTCGATAATGACCCTCCCGCCGCCATGCGATATACCGAGGCGCGCCTGGCGAAGGTAGCGGAAGAGATGCTGGTTGACATCGACAAGGACACCGTGGACTTCATGGCTAACTTCGATGACAGCCTCCAGGAGCCCAAAGTGCTGCCCACCAAATTACCCAACCTGTTACTGAACGGCAGTTCCGGCATCGCCGTGGGCATGGCCACCAATATCCCACCGCATAATTTGAGCGAGGTGTGCGACGCTATTGCCTACCTCATCGATAACCCCAAGGCTACCATCGAAGAGCTCTGTAAATTCGTTGAAGGTCCGGACTTCCCGACGGCCGGCATCATTCAGGGCCGGGAGGGCATAATGAATGCCTATACCACCGGGCACGGCAAGCTGGTAGTCCGGGCCAAAGCTCATGTCAGCAGCCAGACGGCCGGCGGCCGGACCCAGATTATCATCAACGAACTCCCCTACCAGACGAACAAGGCGGCCCTCGTGGAGAACATAGCCGAGCTGGTCAGGAACAAGAAGGTAGAGGGCATCGCCGACCTGCGTGACGAGTCGGACCGGCAGGGTATGCGCGTGGTCATCGAGTTGAAAAAGGAAGCCCAGCCGCAGAAGGTGCTCAATAACCTCTATAAGTACACCTCCATGCAGTCGTCCTTCTTCGTTAATATGCTGGCGCTGGTGGACGGGCAACCGAAGGTAATCAGCTTGAGAGAGGCGCTGCAGAATTTCGTGGATTTCCGCCACATAGTAATTACGCGGCGCTCCCGCTATAACCTGAAACAGGCCAGGGCCAGGGCCCACATACTGGAAGGACTGAGAATCGCGCTGGATAATATCGACGCGATAATTAGTACTATCCGAAAGTCCGAGACGGCCGAGGCAGCCCGTAAAAACCTGATGGAAGGCTTCGGCCTGACCCAGCTTCAGGCGCAGGCAATCCTCGATATGCAGCTGCGCCGTCTGGCCAATCTGGAAAGGCAGAAGATACTCGACGAATATGCCGGGGTGGTCAAGACAATCGCCTACCTGGAAGACCTGCTGGCCAATCCCAGGAGGATTCTCGTCCTGATAAAGGAGGAGGTGGCGGAGCTGAAGTCCAAATACGGCGACGAACGCCGCACCACCATCGTTGAGCAGGGAGTGCTCGAGTTTACCGAGGAAGACCTCATTCCCCACGAAAGAGTGGTGGTAACGCTCAGCCGCCGCGGTTTCATCAAGAGAATTCCCTCGAAGACCTACCCGACGCAGCATCGTGGTGGCGTTGGTAGAATAGGCCAGGTGACCAGGGACACCGATGCCGTCATGCTGCTGGTCGTGGCCGATACCCACGACGACCTCTTTTTCTTCACAGACCGCGGCAAGGTCTTTTACCTGAAGTGCCACGAAGTCCCCACCGCTTCCCGCACGTCGAAGGGACTGGCCATCATCAATCTGCTGTCCATTACCGATGGTGAAAGGGTCACGTCCATGACCGCCACCACCGGTTTAATGCCGGACGCCTATCTGGTGCTGGCCACGAAGCTAGGGGAGATAAAGAAGACGGCACTGGATAAATTCGCCGCCGTGCGGAGCAGCGGACTTATCGCCATGGACCTGGCGCCGGGAGATGAGCTGGTATCAACCTGTATGGCCACCGATAAGGATGATGTCGTCCTGGTGACGCGCAAGGGGCAATCGATATGTTTTAGTGTTTCCAGCCTGAGGGCCGCCTCCAGGACCAGCGGCGGCGTACGCGCTATCCGCCTGGCTAAGGGCGACGGCGTGGTCAGCATGAATAGGGTCGACCCGGAAGCCTTTATGATGGTGGTTACCGAGGGAGGCTACGGCAAGATTACCGCGCTGTCCAGGTACCCGCGGCAGCACCGCGCCGGCAGCGGGGTGAGGACGTTCAAGATAGTCGACAAGTCGGGAGAGGTGACGGCGGCCAGAGTAGTAACAACGAAGCAGCAGGTCATGTTGATATCGGCCGAGGGCATGGTAACGCTGACTCCGGTAAAGGAAAAAGACCCCAAACATGGTATCAGCACCCAGGGCCGGAGCACGCAGGGCGTCAGGGTGATGACCCTGGATGAGGGCGACCGGCTGGTGGCGATTACCGCCGTCGAACAGTAGATGCGCAGTTGCGCAGGTACGCATCAGCGCTTATCGGCGCAGTTCTCCAGACCTTCCAGACCGCAGGCATTACAGGGATTATTGCGGCAATCCGGCGTCTCCAGTCCCTCCCGGGCGCGCTGGAATTCCCGCTTCAAAAAATCGTCGGTTATGCCCGTATCTATATGAGACCAGGGCAGTATTTCGTCCAGCGGACGCTCGCGGTGGGCGTAGAAACCGGGCTCCAGGCCGGCATCGGCAAAGGCGCGGCGCCAGCTTTCATTATTGAAGTGCTCGGTCCAGGCATCGAATTTACAGCCCAGCTCCCAGGCGCGGTGAATGACTTTCCCCAGGCGCCGGTCTCCCCGCGACATGGTAGCTTCCAGCAGGCTGGTCTTGGGGTCGTGCCAGGACAGGCGCGTACCCTTATGTTGGAGGCCCTGCTGGAGAATTTCGTGCCTGATGGTTAAGTCCGTTTCATTAATCTGGGTGGTCCACTGGAAGGGCGTATGCGGCTTGGGGACGAAGGTGGAGACACTCACCCGTATCATCGGCCTTTTGCCGCTGGCTTTCTTGCCCTCGGCGCGGACCTTTTCCACCAGGGTGACGATGCTTTCGACATCCTCAGCGGTCTCGGTGGGCAGGCCGACCATAAAGTAGAGTTTGAGGCCGGTCCAGCCGCGCTCGAAAGCGGTGGCGGCCGTGGCCAGCAGGCTTTCTTCCGCGAGGTTCTTGTTGATGGCGCGCCGCAGCCTCTCGGTGCCAGCCTCTGGGGCGAAGGTGAGTCCGGTGCGACTGCGGGTGGGCAGGGAGCCGACGAGCTTGATGGAGAAATCGTCCAGACGCAGGCTGGGCAGCGACAGGGTAAGGTTCGGGTAGCGCTTTGATAACCTTACCACCAGTTCGTCGATGCCGGTATAGTCGGTGGTGTTCAGCGAGACCAGGGACACCTCGTCGTAGCCGCAGTTGCCGATTAGCTCCCCGGCTGCCTGAAGCACCTCCTCGTGGGGGCGCTCACGCACGGGGCGGTAAATCATGCCGGCCTGGCAGAAGCGGCAGCCGCGACTGCACCCGCGCTGAATCTCGATGGCGGCACGGTCGTGGATGACCTCGATAAACGGTACGACCGGACGGGCGGGAGGCGGGGGAAGTTTGGTAACAATACGCCTTTGAATCACGGATTTGGCCTCCGGGGCGGTGGGGGTAATGCTTACCGGCAGGCCATCGGCACCGTATTCTACCTGATAGAGGCTGGGCACATAGATACCGGGAATCGTGGCCAGTTGATGGAGCAGGTGTTTTTTCTCCTTGCCCCTTCCATCTCGGTAAGCTTCGAGGAACTCAAGCAATACGTCCTCGCCGTCGCCGATAATGAAAACGTCAATGAAGTCGGAAATCGGCTCCGGGTTCAGGCAGCAGCTGCCGCCGGCGATTATCAGCGGGTGGGAGTCGTCTCTTTCCGAGGCGAGCACCGGAATTTGCGCCAGGTCGAGCATGTTCAGCACGTTGGTATAGGCGAGCTCGTAGCCCAGTGAGAAGCCGATGATATCGAAGTCCCTGAGGGGGCGCCGGGTTTCCAGGCTGAAGAGGGGGATGTTACGCTGGCGCATCAGGGCTTCCATGTCCACCCAGGGGGCGTAAACCCTCTCGGCGAGGACATCCGGCTGGTTGTTGAGCAGTTCGTAGAGGATGGGCAGCGCCATGTTGGACATGCCGATTTCATAGGTGTCCGGGTAGGCCAGCGCCACTTTGACGGCGGTATTATCCCAGTCCTTGGTGACGCTGTTCCACTCGCCGCCGGTATAGCGGGCGGGGCGGTTGACCTGATGAAGAATTTCGTTATCGAGCACGGTGCGCCTCCAGACCTTAAATTATAAGTGTAAAGTGCGTACGGGCGCAAATAAGATATTCTATTGTCATTGCGAGGGCGAAGCCCGTGGCAATCTTTATCATCGGATTAAGTATAACAAGGGGATTGCCACGCTGCGCTCGCAATGACAGGGGTGAGGCTATAGACATCGCTCATGGAAATACGGAAAAGAGTATCTGCGGAATTGCGCAATTGCGTTAATAAATGGAGTGGTTTCCCCACTCCCAGCCCCTCGCCGGGTTTTATTTTTCCCACCCGTGCCCGCCCCCGGCTCATCCGCTGCTTAGCCCGGTAAAATCCCCCTTAATCCCCCTTTGTTAAAGGGGGAAACTGGGTGGGGAGAAATCTAGGGGATAAGCAGTTGATGCCCCTGGGCGGCAGGGTGGGAATAGATATCATGGAAAGGGGAGGAAAAGGAGGAGGGGGCTTGAAAACCCCCTCTAAGACTCTCTTTAATATACAGGACTTACACCTCTCTGAACTCGCCTTCCACGGTGCTTTCGCCTTCATCACCCTTCCCACCTTCATCACCGGGCGGCGGTGTCTCTCCTTCGGGTGGCGGCGGGGGCTGCTGGCCTTGCTGGCCGTAAACCGCCTGGCCTATCTTCTGCATGGTCTCGTTAAGCTCCTGGTTGGCCTTTTTTATGGCTTCAACGTCAGTGCCGTTAAGGGCCGACTTTACCGCGGCTATCTTGGCCTCGGCTTCCGTATTCAGGTCCTCGGGAATCTTATCCTTATTATCGCGCAGCGTCTTTTCCGCCTGGTAGGCCATGGTGTCGGCCATATTCTTGGCCTCAATCCCCTCGCGGCGCTTGGTATCCTCGGTGGCATGCATCTCCGCCTCTTTCTGCATCTTGTCCACTTCCTCCTTGGAGAGCCCGCTGGAGGCGGTGATGGTTATTTTCTGCTCCTTGCCGGTGCCCTTGTCCTGGGCCCGGACATTGAGGATGCCGTTGGCGTCGATGTCGAACGTGACTTCAACCTGGGGCACGCCGCGCGGCGCCGGCAGAATACCGTCGAGCATGAACCTGCCCAGCGTGCGGTTGTCGGCGGACATGGGCCTTTCACCCTGAAGCACGTGAATCTCGACACTGGGCTGGCTATCCGCCGCCGTGCTGAAAATCTGGCTCTTGGCGGTGGGGATGGTGGTATTGCGCGGGATGAGCGGGGTGGCGACCCCGCCGAGGGTTTCGATGCCCAGCGTAAGCGGCGTCACGTCCAGCAGTAATATGTCCTTGACCTCGCCCTTAAGTACGCCGGCCTGTATGGCGGCGCCAATGGCGACCACTTCATCGGGGTTGACGCCCTTGTGCGGCTCCTTGCCGAAAAACTCCTGCACCTTCTGCTGTACCAGAGGCATGCGCGTCTGTCCGCCCACTAGGATAACCTCATTAATTTGGGCGGCCGTTTTACCGGCGTCGGTCAATGCCTGTTTGCACGGGTCGATGGTTTTTTCCACGAGGTCCATGACCAGCTGCTCCAGCTTGGCGCGGGTCAGCGTGATGTTGAGGTGCTTGGGCCCGCTGGCATCGGCGGTGACAAAGGGGAGGTTCACCTCGGTCTGCTGGACGGATGACAGCTCTACCTTGGCCTTCTCGGCGGCTTCCTTGAGTCGCTGTAAGGCCGTCTTGTCCTGGTGTAGGTCGATGCCCTGGTCTTTCTTGAACTCATCGCACAGCCAGTCAATAATCCGCTGGTCGAAGTCCTCACCGCCCAGGTGGGTATCGCCGTTGGTGGACTTCACCTGGAAGGTGCCTTCGCCGAGCTCCAGTATGGAAATATCGAAAGTACCGCCGCCGAGGTCGTAGACGGCGATGGTCTCGTCACTCTTTTTATCCAGTCCGTAGGCCAATGCGGCGGCCGTGGGCTCGTTGATGATGCGCAGCACCTCCAGCCCGGCAATCTTACCGGCGTCCTTGGTTGCCTGGCGCTGGGCATCGTTGAAATAGGCCGGCACCGTAATGACAGCCTCGGTCACCTTATCGCCGAGGTGAGCCTCAGCGTCGGCCTTCAGCTTCTGCAGAATCACGGCCGAAATCTCGGGCGGGCTGTATTCTTTGTCACCCATGCCGACATGAACGTCGTTATTAGCCGCTTTAGTAACTTTGTAGGTTTTGCGCTTGGCGTCTTCCTCGACGGGAAGCTCACGTCCCACCGGCTCTCCGTATTTACGGCCCATGAAACGCTTGATGGCGTAGATGGTATTTTCCGGGTTGGTGATGGCCTGCCGCTTGGCTATCTGGCCTACCAGCCGTTCTCCGTTTTTGTTAATGGCTACCACCGAGGGTACGAGGCGGCTTCCCTCGGAACTGGTGATAACTACAGGCTCGCCACCCTCCAGAACCGCCACCTCGCTGAAGGTGGTCCCCAGGTCTATACCTACTGCTTTACCCATTTACTCTTCCTCCTTTGTATCTGCTTCCCCGTTGCCCACCACCACACGGGCGGGTCGGAGGAGTTTATCTTTTAACATATAACCTTTTTGAAATTCTTCAATGACGATGCCTTCATCGCCGCTTTCCTGCCTTAAGGCTTCGTGGAAATTGGGGTCGAAGGATTCTCCTGATGCCTTTATTTGCTTGACTCCCTGTCCTTCCAGAATGGTCTTGAACTTGCGTTCCACCAGCCTGACGCCTTCCACCCAGTCATGTTTGGCGTATTTAGCGGGTACGGCGTCGAGTGCCCGTTCCAGGTCGTCGATGACGGGCAGGAGGCCGAGGATAAGGTTGGCGTTGGCGTAGCTGTTGAATTCCTGCCTTTCCTGCTCGGTGCGCCGCTTGTAGTTGATGAAGTCGGCCTGCGCCCTCTGCCAGTTGGTCAGGTATTCTTCGGCCTTTTTCTTTTCCTCGTCGAGCGCCTGTTCGAGGCTCTGCGCACTTTCTGTTTCGGCGGCCTCAGGTTCCGGCTCGCCGTTTTTTATCTCTTCCGAATCTTTTGGCATCATTATTCCGTGTCCTGTTCGCCGTATATTTCTCTGCCGTAAAGTCCGGCCATCAGCTGGCTCAGCACCGATGACATGTAGTAAACCGTGGGTATGGTGTGAGAATAGGGCATTCTGGTGGGGCCGACGACGGCTATGGTGCCGGTGGCTTCCTCGGGGAGGCCGTACCGGCAGATGACCACGCTGCAGTTCTGGATGGCCTCATCCTTGTTTTCTTTGCCGATGATGACCTGGACACCTTGCGGGCTCAGCTTGGACGGGACGATAACCTTTAACAGGCCGCGGGCTTCGACTAATTCCATGAGCGTGCTCATCCGGTCGCTGTGGGCAAATTCCGGCTGATTGAGTATGAAGTGCCATCCTTCCAGGTACGGCTCCTGGTACTCCTGGCTGTCCTCGGCGTGCATAATCTCTATGAGGAAATCGGTCGCCTGCTTTTCCACAGGCGAGAGCTCCGGTTTTTTATCGGAAATCTGCCGGGCCGTTAAACCGTTGCAGGCGCTATTCAGCTTGCTGCTGACTACGGCCAGGGTCGGTTGAGATACGGCCTCGTCGAAGGTAACCAGTATCTGCTTGACTTTAGCGCCGTCGAGAACGGCAACCAACAACGCCCGGGCGTCCTGCACGGCTATCAGCTCCATATGCTTCAGTTTGCAGTCGGTCGATTTCGGCAGGCTGACGACTGCCACGTTCTGCGCCAGCTTTGCCAGGAGTGTCGCGGTGAGGCTTACCCAGGCCTCGACCTCCTTTTCCACCTGGTGAAAGGTGTGGCTTATCAGGCGTTGCTCCTCCCAGGGAAGATTGACGGCTTCAATCGACGCCACGTAGTGGCGATATCCCTTGTCCGAAGGAATACACCCGGCCGATGTGTAGGGACGGATAAGATAGCCCTCCCCCTCCAGGTAGGCCATCTCGTTACGGATGGTGGCCGGACTTACTCCCAGCCTGGCGTCATCGGCGACGACCTGCGAGGACACGGGTATTGCCTGGGCGATGTATTGTCCGACGATATAATTTATTATTTTACCGCTTCTGGCAGTAATCATTTCACGCTCCGTTAGCAGTCTAAGCAAAAGACTGCTAACTATAATTTAGCACTTAGGAGAGCCGTTTGTCAAGGGAAATAACGGCGGGTTAAAGCCTTTCCTTGAACGTGAGAGCTGCCTGTGATAAACTGGTAGCGTGGATATTACCTGGTTAGGTCACTCCTGTTTCCGGATTAAAGGCAATCAGGCTGTCATTATTACCGACCCCTTCCCACCGGATTTAGGTTATTCCCTGGGCAAACAGACCGCCAATATCGTCACGGTCAGCCATCAGCACCCTTCGCATTCCTATGTCCAGGGCATCGGCGGGGAGCCGAGGCTGATTACAGGCCCCGGCGAATACGAAATCAGCAATGTCCTGATTATCGGCATAGCCACCTTTCACGACTCCGTGAAAGGGCAGTCGAGGGGCAAAAATACCGCTTACCTCATGGAGATAGACGGGGTGGCGGTATGCCACCTGGGCGATATCGGGCATGTGCTTAACGATGAGCAGGTGGAAGAGATGGGCAACGTCGATGTGCTGCTGCTGCCGGTGGGCGGAGTGTCCACCATAAATGCCGCCATGGCCGCCGAGGTTATCCGCAAGCTGGAGCCTAAGGCGGTAATCCCCATGCACTATAAGACACCGGCAATAGACCGGGAGCTTGACCCGGTGGAGGATTTCCTCAAGGAGATGGGCATGGGACAGGTCGAACCCCGCCCCAAGCTCTCCGTCAGCAAATCGAACCTGCCCATCAGCACGCAGGTATTTGTGCTGAGCGTTTAACCTATAAGAGCAACTGCGTAATTGCGCAATTACTTAGTCCCCATCCAGAAAATCCAACAATAAGCGGTTGAAGGCTTCACTGTTCTGCTGATGGGGGGCGTGTCCGTAGCCCGGCAGCACCTCCAGCCGTGCCTCCGGTATCAATTTCTCCGCCCGGCGGGCGATAGACAGGGGCAGATAGGGGTCGAGGCGTTTCCAGACAAGGAGCGTCGGCACGGTCAGCCTGGCCAGTTCATCAATGCTGACCTGGTCATAATCATCCCCTTCCTTCACTAGGAATTTGGGGTAGGGTTGAGGCTTTCTGAATAGTGTACGCAGCGCCCAGAAAACCGTAAGCAGGGCGGTGCCGAACCGGGAGACTTTGCCGAGTCCGGAGGCATCAATCAGGACCAGCTTGCTTATCAGTTCATGATTCTGAAGGGCGATATCCAGGCATACCCTCGCCCCGAAGGAGTGGCCCACGAGAATCGGCTTTTCCAGTTGAAGCGCGTTAATAAATTCCAGGATAAAATCGCTGAAGTCCGAGAGGTAGTAGCCGTCCTCGTTTCTATCGCTCTGCCCGAATCCTATCAGGTCGGGTGCGTAGAGGGTGTAGCGGTGGGCCAGGGCGGTCATCGTATTGGTCCAGTCGCGGGAGTCACTGGCGCCACCATGCACCAGCACGACCGGCGGGCCGACGCCCGCTTTTAAATAATGCGTCCGGTGGCCGTTAACGTTCAGCTTGAAACCCTCGATACCTAACTTGCCGTCCTTAGTCTCCTTTGTCACTGTGAGTAGCCTCTATCTTGATAAAATTTATAAATCCCTCAAGTGAGCGGGATACCACTCTCTCCTGCCGGTAGACGCAGTAGAAGTCCCGGCTCAGCCGCAGGTCGCGTACGCCAACCTGCCGTACCAGGCCCAGCGCCAGGCTCTTTTTGATGGCCAGGTTCGACACGAAGGCGATGCCGGCCCCGGCGGCCACTGCCGAGACGACAGCCTGGGTGCTCCCCAGGACGAGATTGGGGATAAACTTCCTGGGGTCGAGTCCGGCCCGGGACAGCCGGCTTTCCAGGCTGCGCTGCGTGCCCGAGGTGGCCTCGCGGAAGATGAGCGGCTCGCCTTCCAACTCGTCCGGCGATATCTCGCTTTTCCGGGCGAAGGGGTGCTCCGGGAAAACGATGAGGACAATCTCATCGCTGGCTACCTTGAAAGACGACAGGTCCCGTCCTTCCGGCGCCATGCCGCAGAATCCCACCTCGTAGGTGTTATCACGAACTCTGTTGATAACCGTAAGCGAATCGGAGATGTCCACCTGGATTTTCACGGCCGGGTACCGCTGCTTGAATTCTGCCAGGAGTGCGGGCAGCAGGAACTCGCCGGGGATGGTGCTGGCGGCGATGAGCAGGTCTCCGGAAATCTCCTCGCGCATCTGCTCCAGGTCGTGCTGAAGGCGGTCGCGCTCCGCCTCTATCGACTCGGCGAACTTAAGAAGGCGCTTACCGGCGGCGGTCAGGGTAATCGCCCTCTGGGCGCGGTCGATAAGGCGCATGCCGAGTTCGCGTTCCAGCTTCTGAATCTGGAAAGACACCGCCGGCTGGCTGATGGCCAGCTTCCTGGCTACCTCGGAGAAGCTGCCGAGCCTGATAACTTCCTGGAAGGTTTTAAGGTGGTCTATATTCATAATACTTGAGGGTGATATAAGTTTAATTTATCTTGCACTAAGATAATACTTATGATATAATCCTCCGTGATTATTGTATGGCATTAACGGCAAATCATCAAGGGCAAGGAGTAGACCCTGAGTAAGAAGGGAATTTTTATCATAGCCGCCGGGCTGATTTTCGGGGTTCTCGCTGCTTTTATGGTCAACTGGGGTAACCCGGCCAATATGGGTATCTGCGTGGCCTGCTTCATCCGGGATATAGCCGGTGCCCTCGGCCTGCACCGGGCCGGCGTGGTGCAGTATATCAGGCCGGAGATTATCGGGTTCGTTCTGGGGGCTTTCATTACCGCTTTCGCCTTCCGAGAGTTCCGCGCCCGGGGCGGCTCTTCGCCCCTAATCCGCTTTCTGCTGGGTGCCTTCGTCATGATTGGAGCCCTGGTGTTTCTGGGGTGCCCGGTGCGCATGATTCTGCGGCTGGCCGGCGGCGACCTTAACGGTATCACGGCGCTGGCGGGGCTGATAGCCGGAGTGCTGGTCGGTATTTTCTTCCTGAAGGGGGGATTCAACCTGGGACGTGCTACCAGAGTCCGCGCGATGGTCGGGTGGATGATGCCGGTGCTCATGGTGGGGTTGCTGCTTCTAGCCATTTTCAAGCCCGGATTTATTTTCAACAGTGAGTCCGGACCGGGGGCGATGTCCGCCTCGCTCTGGATTGCCACTGTCGTCGGCCTGGTGGTCGGGTTCCTGGCCCAGAGGACGAGAATGTGCTTCGTCGGGGGCTGGCGCGACCTCTTTCTGGTTAAGGATACCTACCTGTTCAGCGGTATCGCTGCCTTCTTCGTGGCGGCTCTGGTGGTAAATTATTTTGCCAGGAACTTCGGCGCCGACGGTATCTATCACTGGGGATTCACCGAGCAACCGATAGCCCACAACATGCACCTCTGGAATTTCCTGGGTATGGGCCTGGTGGGGCTGGCGGCAACCCTGCTGGGCGGCTGTCCACTGCGCCAGTTGATTCTGACCGGAGAGGGAGATTCCGATGCTGCCGTGACTGTCCTCGGACTGTTCGCCGGCGCCGCCATCGCCCACAACTTCTCGCTGGCGTCGAGCCCGGCGGGTACCGGCGCCTGGGGGCCGGTGGGGGTTATCATCGGGCTGGTCTTCTGCCTGGTAGTCGGTTTCGTGATGAGGGAGAAGGTATAAATATATGGCATTTCTGAAACATAAAAAAGAGTCCTTTAATGGCGGTGGTCTGGTACTTTTCGATGTCGTCCAGCCCGCCATGCAGGCAGAGAAAGTACTGAAAAAGGCGGACTATAAGGTCAGGCTCGTAGCGCCGCCGCCGGAGCTGCGCAAGGGCTGCGACCTGGCCGTGGAGATAAACCTGGTGGAGCAGCCCGGCATCGAGCGACTTCTAAGGCAGAACGGAGTCGACTATGTCGAGGTAAGACCGCTTAAAGTCGACACCTCGGAGATACTGGAGATTGTCAGGGTAGTCGATTTCGGCGACTGGGTAATGGTCAAGGCCGCCAATATGAAACTTACTTTTGAGAAGGAGAGCGGGAAAATCGTGAATACTTCAGGCGGCGGCTGCCCGGATATCCCCGTCATGCACGCCGAACTGCTGGAGAAGCGGGTCAGCGAGGCGCCCCGGCCTGGAGACCTCGGCTACACGCTCTGTTCCCTGATGCTGGACAGGGCCCTCGAGGAGAGCCTGTCTCTCTGGGAGGGGGGTGAGCGACCATGATGCTCATCGCCGGTACTGTCCCCATCGGGGATATGCCCCTGACTTTCGGTAAAGCGAGCTCGGAAGGCGATTCACTGGTCGTCGAGGGACAGCGCATCCCCTGCACTCAGGGCACCGGCGCCATGGTGAGCGCCGCCCTGGCGACCACCGAATATCTGAAGCTGGAAGCGCCGCAGGTGCTGCTGGCCGGGGACGTCGGACAGGGCAGGGGCAGCCGCGAGATTTACGAGTATCTCGTCGAGAACGTGGCTGAACTGGAGCCGGAGGTGCTGGCGCTTCATTACTGGCTGCCGGATATGGCGCTTACGAGGCGACTCTGCGCGGCGATTGAAAAGTGCGCCCGCAGGCCGGTGCTGATTGCCGATGCCGCCTCCATGTACTCCGCCAAGGCGGCCGGGGTGGCGGAGGCCTTCGATATTTTTACCCCGGACGCCGCCGAGATGGCGTTCCTGGCCGACCCCGATGCCACCCACCCAGCCTACGTCCGCTTTATGCTGTTCAACAACATGGAGCGGATGCCGGAGCTGATAGAGTCGGCTTACGAGCATAAAAACGCGGCCAGGCTGCTGCTGGTCAAGGGGGCCGTCGACTACATTGTTCGTGACGGCGAGGTTTTAGCCACCGTCACCGAGCCTGACGTTCCCGTGATGGAAGCTATCGGCGGGACGGGCGATACTATTACCGGCATGGTATCGGCCTTCGTCTATGCCGGACTGGAGCCGCACGAGGCGGCCATCATCGCCGCCCGGGCCAACCGCATGGCCGGCAGAGTGGCCGAAGTGACTCCGGCCACCAGGGTCAGGCGCGTGATTGACCATTTCCCGGCTGTATTTACGAAATACCTGTGTGAGTGGAGTGGAGTTTGCACTACGGGAGGAGTAGAATAATGGCGGAAATCGATGTACGGGGCTTTTCCTGCCCCATCCCGGTGGTAAAAACGAAAAAAGCGATGGATGGAAATCCCGGGGATGTCCTGACGGTGCTGATTGAGACCGCCGTCTCCAAAGAGAATGTCTCCCGCCTGGCCGCAAGCCGGGGTTACTCGATTAAGGCAGAAGAGGTTTCCGGCGAGTACCGCCTCACGTTGACACCGCCGGCTAAATAGCGATATGGAGGCAAGTAGAATGGGTGACGAGGCAAAGCTGCGCCTCACCGAAACCGTTCACGGGTCGGGTTGAGCTTGCAAGATAGGTCCGGGTGACCTCGCCCAGGCGCTGGCCGGCCTGACGTTCCAGTCCGACCCCAACCTCATCGCGGGGCTGGAGAGGGCCGAAGATGCCGGCGTCTATAAGCTCACGGACGACCTGGCTGTCGTGCAGACGGTCGATTTCTTCACGCCGATAGTCGATGACCCGTACGACTTCGGGCGGATTGCCGTGGCCAACTCCCTGAGCGATGTCTACGCCATGGGCGGCAGGCCCCTGACGGCGCTCAATGTCGTCTGCTTCCCGCAGGAAGTCATGGATATCTCCATCCTGAGGGAGGTGCTGCGGGGGGGCATGGATAAAATGCACGAGGCCGGGGTGCTACTTGTCGGCGGGCATAGCGTGGAAGACCCGGAGCTCAAGTACGGCCTGGCGGTCACGGGCACCATCCACCCCGATAAGGTGATTCACAATAACGGCGCTAAAGTGGGCGACCGCCTCATCCTGACCAAGCCGCTGGGCACGGGTATCATCAGTACGGCAATCAAGGGCAACGTAGCCAGCGAAGAAGCTACCGCGAAAATCGTGAAGTCCATGACCTCCCTGAGCCGGACGGCATCGGAGCTGATGCTGGAGGTCGGCGCTCATGCCTGTACCGATATTACCGGCTTCGGCCTGCTCGGTCATGCTTGTGAGATGATTGAATGCACCGAGGTCGGCATGACGATTAATGCTGGTGCTGTCCCGTACTTCCCCGAAGCGAAAGAGCTTGCCGAGATGGGCATGATTCCCGGCGGACTGCACCGCAACCGCGAGTTTCGTAAAGACATGGTGGATATTGCCAAGAAGATACCACAGTACCTGCAGGATATCCTCTTCGACCCTCAGACCTCCGGCGGCCTGCTGATAGCCGTGCCGGAGAAGAAGGCGTCACGGCTGCTGGAAAGACTTCATAAAAAGGGCGTAACCGGGGCGGCGGTAATCGGGGAGGTGGTGGCGGAGCCGAAGGGAAGGATTGTGGTCGGTTAGCCACAGGGTGGGTTGATAAGAACTTCTTATGCGTTTAGAGTGTTTTTAGATACCCCGTGAGGTTGTGAAGGTGCAGAATATCAGGGACTGGCTGAATATCACCACCAAAAGAGACAGGATAAGGGCGACGATTTGCTCCGCCGTAAGGTCGCGGCGCATTATCGAGTTCTACTATCATGGCGGCTACCGCACCGTCGAGCCGTTCTGCCTGGGAGTGGTCTTGTCCGGCGGGGCCGATAACGAGTCGCTCGTCTGCTACCAGATTGGGGGGTTCAGCGAATTGAGGGAGGTGGTGGGGTGGAAGCTCTACCGCGCCTCGGAAATGGAAGATATAGAAATATCCAATGAACAGTTCAGCGGTGACCGGCCCGGCTATGACCCGGACGACATGGACATGGCGGTAATCCGCTGCTATGTGACTCCGGTGAAAGCAGCGCCGAAAGCGGCGGCAGCAACGGCTAAGGTGGAACTCCGGGAGCCGGAACCAAAGAATCTAACTCATAACGAGCTTATGAGAAGGTTCCGTTTTACTCACCCCATCCCCATCCCGGAACTATATACCCGTGTCTTGCCCGGCCCCCCGGTGAAACCCTTGCCAGAACGCGTAGAATCAAAATTTACGCCCTTAATGCAGCTATTTGGTAGTCATTTTACTTGGTCGGTCAAACCGGCTAGAATTTGGGGCACCGACACCGACATACATTATCGATTTTCCAAGTACGTGTGTTATCCATGCATGGTCGTTAGCGCAATTGCGCAGTTACCCTTTTAAGGAGTTCCTGGTCGTCCCTGACGCCGCGTACATCGAGGCCCGTCTGGCGGAAAGCCCGAACCATCGCCTCGATGAGCTTGGTCTTGCTGAGTTTCTTACCGCCGCTGAATTTGGCCGTCGACGCCAGGTTTTCCAGGTAGGCGTCTTCTTCATGGTTGAGAAAGACGGACAGCTTAATCGTGGCCGACCTGGGCGGTTCGGTTTTCGGGACGGTCGGCCCCGGTTCCGGCGTCTTTGCCGGGGCAGGATGGTCGATGCCGGTGAGGCGGTCCAGGGCGGTTCCGTAGGCAAGCTCCTCGGTTATCTTAGCTCTTTTCATGCAGCACCTCTTCTGTGAATGATCTGTAGGCTTCAGCCCCATCGGACCTGGGGGCGTATGTCAGTATTGACATCCCGGCGGCCGGGGCTTCCTTGAAACGGACGCTGGCGGGAATGGTGGTATCGAATACTTTAATTCTATCGCCGAAGGCCCTCTTGGTGACTTCGATTACTTCCCGACTGTGCAGAGTGCGGGAACTGGTCATGGTGAACAGTATCCCCAGAATCTCCAGGGACGGGTTGATTTTTTCCTGCACGCGGATGATGGTGGTCAATAATAGGGCCAGCCCCTTCATCGCCAGGAAGTCGGCCTGCAGGGGTATGAGAACTTTATCGGCGGCGGAAAGGGCATTGATGGTCAACAGTCCCAGGCTGGGCAGGCAGTCCACCAGGATATAGTTGTAGTCCTTGCGTACCGACCGGAGCATTTCTTTCAGCATCAGTTCGCGGGTGAAGGCGTTCACCAGGTCGAGCTGTGCCTGTGACAGCTCGATGTTGGCCGGGACGAGGTCAATATTGGGGTTATCGGTCTTTAAAGTGACATCCCGGATGGAGAAATGTCCGTTATTCCTGATGGTGCTCGTCAGGACATCGTAGCACGTCAGTTCCAGGCTGTCCGGGTTGACCCCCAGGCTGACGGTAAGGCTGGCCTGCGGGTCCCAGTCGATAAGGAGCACACGTTTGTCGTGCTCGCTTAAACCCTGGGCCAGGGCGGTAGCGGTAGTCGTCTTGCCGACGCCGCCTTTCTGGTTGGTGATACAGATAACAGTCATAGATTGAATGCTCCGGTAGATTATAGCGCAATTGCGCAACTGCGTCAATGCTCGATTGCGTGGTTGCGCCGCCTTCCTCGCCCCGTCTCCGTCACGAAGAGGAAGACCACCAGCGCCACCGCCGACAGCCCCGCCCAGAAAACGAAGGGCAGGCCTTCATATATAGCTACCAGGCTGTTACCCGCCGGTGGGGCGAAGGTATAGCCCATCCGGGTAAAAGCATGGACTATCCCCACGGCCGTGCCGGCATAGACCGGCCCGATTCCCTCGGTTTCCACCGACATGGTGGCGGCTACCGCCCATATCATGTCGCGGAAGACCCCCGCCATAACCGCCAGCACCCATACCGCGGGGCCGGTAACTATGGAAAGGAGGCCGACGCCGATAACGGTTACGAGCAGTCCGGGAATCATGACGGCTTTCCTCAGGCCGAGCTTATCGGAGAGCAGGGTGAGGGGTATGGCCGCCGCCGTGCCCGCGGCGTTGAGGGCGGCCAGGGCACCGTCGGCACCGGCAGCCGTCCAGCCGCTGTTCCGCAGGTAGAGGGGCAGGTAACCCATCAGTCCCTTGTTGCACCCGGCAAAACCCATCATGCCTATCGCGATGAGCCAGATGCTCCGGCTGCGGGCTACGTGCCGAAAGGCCTGACGCGGCGACCGGATGTTAGCGGAAGATTCCAACCGGACGGGGTTGGGCACGGTCAGGAACCAGATAATGCCCATGAGCACCGAGATTCCTCCGTAGAAGAACATGACGTTCTTCCAGCCTCCCAGTAAGGGCGACAGCACCGTTGCGCTGAGCATGGCCCCCAGCATCATGCCGCCGCCCACGCAGGTGGTGATAATCCCCTGGGCTGTACCCAGTCCCCGCTCGTGGAACCACAGGCTCGTGTTCTTGATGACGATTACCGGCACTGCCTCGCTGGCGAGGCCGAAAAGGAGCGAGGTAATCGCCAGGGTAGTGAAGCTGTCCGAAACTCCCCTCAGGGCACCGAAGACGCCCGCCAGTAGACAGCCGATAGTGAGGATACGCTTGGCCCCGAAACGGTCGGCAAGAGAACCGGCCACCAGTATGCTGAAGATACTGGCCACGGAACTGGCACCCCAGACCGTGCCCACCTGAACGATGCTCAGGCCAAGCTCCTCCGCAATCTCGCTGAAGAGCACCGGCATGCACGCCGTGGCCATGGCGAAGACGATTAGATTGATGGTAGCTCCCAGGCCGACTACATACCAGTGCTTCCCTGATGAGCCGTTATCTATCATTTACTTTAAAAGTCCCCGCCCTGCTAAATCGGCGGCGACATCGTTGAGGTGGAGCTCTTCGAGCTTGGCCTTTGTCGGCAGGCCGGTTTCGGCGTCCCAGCCGCGCAGTCCGTAATAATCGCTCTTCATCTTCTCGAATTCTTCTCTATCAACGACGGCCCCTATTCTGGATATTATCTCACCATCTTTACCGGGCACCAGGCCGTCGTGGTTAAAGAATATCTCGCCTTCCCGCAGGGGCACGCTGTGGTAATAGTCCAGCAGCCGGTCGCCTTTTCGTCCCGGCCATCCCTGCCGGAGCAGTATCGCCCTCTGCAGATTAAAGATTCTTTCTCCCATCACGTACAGGCCGGCCTCGTCAATCTCTTTTCCCGTAATCGCCGAATATACCTGGCTTTCCGTGGCCGGTCCATCGGTGCCATCTCCCCGACGCAAAGGTAATATCATCGTCCAATGGAGGTCACAGAGGACGAGGCTTTCCTTGGCAAAAACGCGGTCCTGGAGTTTCTTGGCCGCCAGAGCCTTACCTTCGTACGTGGAAAAATCGGCGGCGGTGGCGCTGCCCCACAAGTTTACCGCAGCATTACGGAATTGTTCGGATGTGTAAAGTTCACCCGGCTCGCCGCCTCCGATGCCCAGCCACATCATCAGCGGCGAGGCGACTTCATGTAACTGCTGTATCGGCCGTCTCGGCTCGGTGGCGTAAAGAATCGCCGTGGTCATAATCATCCGGGGGTCGTAGTCCTTGGTCTCACTCAATCTGGTAGCGACGTACATACTCAGCAGTTCTTTAGCCCTCGTTCCAACCGACTCCGCGGCGGCTATCGTGCCCCGGGCCAGGGTATCGCCGAAGCCTTCTCTGCAAGTTATCTTTCTGGTGAGCTCTTCGATAAACTCGGGGCTGCCGACCCTGGACAGTGGGAGTCCCGTTTCTTTTTCGTTGATGAGGCCTTCCTGATAGCAGGCGTCGAGCCACTCAATCATGCCGTGCATTACGGCGGTATCAATTCCATAGCCGTCGCAGAGCCTCGCGGCTAGCAGGTGCTCTCCATTGTCCTTGCCGGCATATCTTATGACGAATGCTGTATAAAACACGGTTGCCTGGCAGAGCGACTTGTAGAGGCGGCCCTTTTCGCCGTTATATATCTGGCGGGAGCACCCGATGCCGCATCCGTAGCAGGCATGGTCGTGGGTAAGCCCGGGTACCGCCCACGGCGAAGGCATATCGGCTCCAGGTCTTGAACCCTTCTTACTCTCGACCAGCTGCCGTACCCTGTCGGGGTCGGCGGCTACCGGTCTTTTGCCGCCGGCGGCGACGATGGCCTTGAGGTTTTTCGACCCCAGGACAGCACCGAGACCACCGGAGCCGGAGGTTCCCCCTTCAGCCAGAACGGTGGCAAAGGGTACCAGGTTCTCTGCGGCGGGACCGATGGTCAGCACGCTTACATTTTTACCCAGTTCCGCTTTCAGGTTGTCGCTCGCGTCGAAGGTGGTCTGGCCCCAGATATGGGAAGCGTCCCGTATTTCGACCCTGCCGTCATGGATATAAATATAGACGGGTTTATCCGCCTTACCCTGGACGGTCAGGGCGTCGTAGCCGGCGTATTTCAGCCAGGCCCCCCACCTCTCCCCCAGATTGGCGTAGGAGAACGATTCCGGGTCGCTAGCCGGAGACTTCCCGAAGATTTTCCACCGGAAACCGGCGAACCCGGGGAACCCGGTTACGGGACCGTTGGCGCATATAAAGCAGTTCTCGGGGTCGAGGGCCTTTGCCTGCGGCGGGACCATCTCCCAGTAGAGCCTGGCCGCAATGCCGTGGCCTCCTATATATTTAGCCGCGTAGCCGGCGGTCGGCAGCTTCGTTATCTTTCCATCCGATAAATTTATCTTTAAAATCTCTCCGGCGTACCCGAATTCAGACATTTATTATGCTCCCTCTGTTAGTTATTAGAATATGCTTACCGATGCTACTCTTTCACCACGGTTTTTTTATATTCGTCGGTAAGCATAATTTCCAGGAAAATAATGGGTTTATCGATTCTCTTGAAGTTCAGCCTCGTGGGTGTCCTTTATCATTAAAGCCGGTTCTTTGATGATATATTTACCGTATTTGGATTTATCCGACTCATGTCTCCTGCCTGTTTTTCTTATACTAATTTGCGTAAAAGCGTAGTATTGTACACCGCTCGTGGTGAGCTTGTCGAACCACGAGGCCTCTCCCTTCGACAAGCTCAGGGTGAGCGGTATCGATACCCACCCGAATTTATACAACAAAGCGCTAGCGTGATTTTAAACCCAGCTCTTTCAGCTTGGCGGGGGTCGGGGTGCCGTTTTTATCCCAGCCGCGTACCGAGTAGTACTCGTCGAGCATTTCATCGAGGTCTTTCTGGCTGATAAGCTGTCCTTTGGAAGCCCCCGCCTTAATGGGCTCGGTCATGAGACGCTTGGGGAAGGTATCGTCCTTGCGGCCGAAGCCCGCGCCGATATTGAACAGGCGGGCGACGTTATTCAGCCTTTCCCCGATTTTCTGGATTTCTTCCGCGGTGAAATTCATACCGCTGGCGGCGTTAACCAGGTCGGCGGTGTTCTGGCAGGCCACGGCGGGCAAGGCCATGTCGAGGAGGAAGGCGCACATCGGGGCACAGTCGCAGGTGACGGAGCGGACGTCCTGGTTCCACTTGGTCAGCCGGCCCTTGCCTTTGGTGGCCATTCTATCCACCTTCTCGGGGATGGGTACATCGAAGATTTCCTGGTAGGCATAGCCCCGGTTGTGGTCGGCGCCGGTATAGGAGGTGGCGTAGTTCAGGCCGTGCGCCTTGGCGCCACGCACATCGTAGGCGGGCAGCTCTAGGCCCTTTATCTGCATAGCGTAGTCCCCGGTGCCCTTGCCTATTTTCTCGGCGGCCTTTTTCGTGCCCTGTCCCAGGAGCGCGCCGAGGCCTTCCTGGTAGGCTATCTTCCGCAACATCTCAATCACGGCGGCGTGATTGCCGAATTTCAGGTCGAGGCCATCGGTATCCTTCCTGGTGAGTATGCCCTTTTCAAAGAGTTCCATAGCCCAGCCGATGGCCACGCCCGCCGAGATAGTATCGATGCCGTACTCATCGCAGAGTCGGTCGGCGGCGATGACGGCGGGCAGGTAGTCCACCCCTACCGTGCTGCCCAGCGAATAGGTCGTTTCGAACTCGGGCCCCTCGCTGAGATAGCCGGCATAGGGCCCCGACGTGACCAGCTTTACCTGGCTGCAGCCCACCGGGCAATCGTGGCAGTGAGAGCGGGTTATAATCATTTCGTCCTGGGCTTCGCGGCCGAGCCCGGGCACCATGTTAATCTGTCCGGTGGCCGACCAGTTTTTGATGGAATAAATCCCCATTTCCGTCATGGCATCCACAATCATGGGCGTGCCCGCTTTCGCGAACTCCGGGTAGAGCACGGGGCTTTCTTTCATGGCCTTGTTCATGGCCTGCCGGGCTTTCCTGAAACCGGCGGCATCGTTGATGTCCGGTCTTTTATGTCCGCGCACGGCGATGGCCTTGAGGTTCTTGGAGCCCATTACCGCCCCCAACCCCTTTCTGCCTGCCGCCCGGCGCTCGTTGATGATGCAGGCCATGGGGACGACCTTATCGCCGGCGGGGCCGATGCAGGCAACCCGGTAATTGTGGTCGCCGAGATCCTCCTTGATAAAGAGCTGGGTATCGGTGGTCATCATGCCACTCAGTTTCTCGGCATTCCTGAAACGGACTTCGCCGTCCTTGATAGCGACATAGGTGGGCTTTTCCGCCTTGCCCTCGATGATAATCATGTCGTAGCCGGCCATTTTCATCTCGGCGGGGAACTGCCCCCCGGCGAGGGCCATGCCGACGGCGCCCGTCAGCGGCGACTTGGCCACCACGGCCATGCGACTTGAGCAGCTGGCCCCCGTGGCCGTAAGAGGGCCTACGGCGAAGATTAGCTTGTTGTCTTTATCCAGGGCGGGGGTCCCCGGTTCCACTTCGTCGTAAAGACATTTGATGGCAAAACCGGCGCCTCCCAGGTAATTTTTAGCCAGTTCCTCCGGGACGGCTTCCTCCTTTGCCGTTTGTTTGCTTAAATCTATCCTCAGTATCTTGCCTGCGTAACCACCTTTGTACATGGAATTGCCCCCTTTCCAGCCTTAAGTTTGTGAAAAATAACTCAAGCCAGTTTTCGCTTAGTCACCGATGGCACAAAGAGCCTTGATGAATGCATACCTTTCATTAACCATGTGTTGCAGCTTATCTATATCAGCCTCTTTTAAGTGGGCGAATTTACGCATCAGCTTGGTAAACTCTTGGATCGGCCTGGGATTAGCTGTTTCCTGGGTGAGGCGAAACTTACCATTCTCGGCTTCCCACAACGGGAAGTAGTTAGTTCTTACGGCCATCCGGCATACCTGAATCGATAAATTACTTTCTATTCGCCAGCCCATATTGCAGGGGGAAAATACATGAATATAAGCGAATCCTTCATTTTTCTTTTCCTTGGCTAAGAGCAGTTTCTTGGCGAAGTCCTCAAGATGACTCAGGGTGGCGGTAGCCACATAGGCAGCTCCATGCAGGGCCATAATAAGGGGCAGGTTCTTGGCCGGTGTTGGCTTGCCTTTGCTGGTAATACCCGCAGGCGTCGTGCTGGTAGAAGCACCCAGAGGCGTGGTGCTGCTTCTCTGGTAGCCGGTGTTCATGTACCCTTCGTTGTCATAGCAAATATAAATTATATGCTCGTTTCTTTCCGCAGCACCGCTGAGCGGCTGGAAACCAACATCGGCAGCACAGCCATCGCCGGTGAAGCATACTATGGTGACATCTTTACCTATCCTGCGAAAGTATCTGGAAATACCGGTGGCGCTGGAAGCGACTCCGGTCATCAGGCAGCTGAAGTAAGACAAACGATGCCAGCTTCCCGTGTTCTGTCCGTAAAAAACAGGTGCCGAACAACCGGGGCAACCGACCAGCACAATATCCTTTCCCAGAACTTTCGGTACAAATCTGGCGGCAAGTTCTAGTGTGCAGCCGGCACACCAGGCAAGTCCTCCAGCATACTGCTCCTCTTTTTCGCTGAAATAGTCAAAAATCCTTGATTTTTTCTTCTCTTTCTGTGCCATTTTCTCCCTCACTCTTCCAGAGGTATCCAGGTCACTTCCTGGTAAGGTTTACCGCAGGCGGCGGCATAGGTCTCGTCGATTACCCTCTCTATATGTGGTACGGTTATATCCAGATTGGCCATCCCGTCAATATAGCTCAACATGGGCACGACACCAAATTCTGACGAAAGTGCCTTCAGTTCCATATATGTTGGTCCGCAGTTCCAGCCGAAACAGACACTTCGGTCAATGACTCCGATTGCCTTCTTCCCTCTCAGGGCTTCGATCAAACGTTGGCGGGGAAAGGGGCGGAACAGCCTTAGCTTGATTAGACCTACTTTTATTCCTTCATTTCTTTTAGCATCAACCACTGTCCGTGCCGTGCCGGCAGCACCGCCGGAAGCTATCACCAATATCTCAGCGTCCCCGGTGCGGTACTCGTCTATCTGGCCCCCATAGCTCCGCCCGAAAATTTTCCCGAACTCCTTGTCTATCTCGTCCAGCTTGGTGGTTGCTCGCTCCATAGCCGTACAGTGCTTATAGCGTAGCTCAACAAACCCAATCTCAATGCCGTGCGCACCTGCTCCCAGAGGCTCCCCCGGAACCAGCGTGGGACGTGGCGGCTGCTGCTTTAAAGGTGCCAGGAACCGGTCAACGTCTTCCCGATCAGCGATTTCTACCGCCTGTGCCAGATAGGAAAGGTAGAATCCATCGTAGTTCACCATGACGGGGAGCTGGATATCGTAATCTTCCGCCAGTCGAAAGGCCATGATAATGGTATCAAAAATTTCCTGACAATCTTCAACGATTACCTGAATCCACCCGGTGTCTCTCGTGCTGACGATGTCCTGCTGGCCGCCGGAGACAGCCAGTATGCCGGGCGTTTCGCGGTTGGCGATAGCCATCACCACCGGGGCCCTGAAGCCAGAGGCCTGCTGTACGGCATCATACATGAAGGACAGACCCCAGGAAGAACTAGCGGTGAAAGCCCGGCCACCGGAAATGCTGGCGGCAGCGACAACGTTCATCGCCGAATTTTCTCCCTCGACTTCTACCATCTCGGCATCAAGAATTCCATCAGCATGGAATGCGGAAAGCTGCTCCGCCACCTCGCTCATGGGGGTTATGGGGTACGAAGTCACGACATCTGGTCGGCAAAGCATTGCCGCGTAGGCGGCGGCACCATTGCCGGTTATCACCTTAACCTGACCTTTTTGAGCTGTCATCGGCTAATTCTCCTTCCAGAACCATGGTAATTGCACTTCATATATGGGATTGCCTCCCTTGAATTCTTATTCTGGCAGATGTATTTTAGAACAGTTTTTAAAGCAGCACGCTGCCGCCGTTGACGACGATATAATGCCCCGTGATGAAATCCGAGTCTGCCGAAGCCAGGAATACGGCCGTGCCGGGCAGGTCGGCAGGCTCCTCGCGGCGCTTGATACATTGCATGTCGATAGTGGCATCGAAGGCCTGCTTATTGCCGTCCTGGCCCAGGCTGGCCTCGGTAGCCGTGAACCCCGGCCCGATGCAGTTGACGTTGATTCCGGAGGGACCCAGAGCCCGCGCCAGGGCCTGCGTCAGGGCATAAACGGCCGACTTGCTGCAGGCATAGGCCAGAAGGTTAACCGCTCCGGGCACCTTGAAGACATCCGAGGCGATATTGATAATCTTGCCGCTGCCCGCCTTGACCATGAGGGGGCCGATGGCCTTGCAGCACAGGTAAGTCCCCCGGACATTCACCTCGAATATGCGGTCCCAGTCCGCCACCGTCCAGGCGTCCCACTCCCGCCGCCCGACGCCGTAGTACATGGCGGCGTTATTGAGCAGGATGTCCACCCTGCCGTAGAGCCGCATGACCTCCTCGGCCATCTTTTGCGTGTCTTTTTCTTCGGAGATATCGGTCAGCATGGCGGCGGCTTCCCCGCCTTTAGCTTTTATTTCCCTCACGGTGCTTTCGGCACGTTCCAGGCTGATATCAGGGAGTAGTAATTTCGCGCCTTCCTCGGCGAACCGCAGGGCGAATGCTTTCCCCAGGCCGCGGCCGGCCCCGGTGATAATAGCTACCTTGTCCTTTAATACCGGTGACATTCACGCCTCCTTTCAGGATATAGACAGTTATAATCTATTTTAATTCAGGGATTTTATCAAATCGTCGGCGGTGGCCACCCAGCCGAAGACCGACGTGACGTTCCAGATGGTGGCATCCTGGACGTAATCAGGGCCGGTGTTGCCGCAGGCGTCGCTAACCAGGACCGGGAAGTACTCGTGGAAAAAGGCATCGCGGAGGGTCGACTCCACACAAACGTTGGTAAAGAGGCCGATAAACGCGAGATACTTGATGTTTTGTTTCTTTAAAATATCATCGAGCGCCGTGTTGACGAAGCCGCTGTACCGGCTTTTATTGACGGTGATGTCTTCCGGTTCGGGCTTGAGTTCATCGACTATCTCCCAGTCCCACGTATCCAGTGTCAGGAACTTGCCTTTCAGTTCGGGGTTGTTGTGCATGGCTACCAGCCCGCTCTCTTTCCAGTAATTGGGCGATTCCGAACCCCCGGAACCGGCCAGGTCCGGCCCGTAGGTCATCCTGAGATAGATAATTTTTATCCCCTTGTTTCTGAATGCTTCGATTACTTGCTTATCGACTTCGATGACGCGCTTCGTCTTAGCTTCATTGAGCTTCCCCAGGTAGTCGAACATGCCTCCTTTTTTACAGAAGGAGTTTTGCATGTCGATGACGACCAGGGCCGTTCTATCGATGTCCAGCTTAATCGGCTCGGGTTCTGCCGGAATAATTACTTCCATGCCTGTCTCCTATCACGGTATTTGTTAAAGCTCTATTTCCTTTAGGTCTGCGGCGGGTTTTATATCGGCTTCGGTAAGCGCCTGTACTTCCGGGACTGTCCAGCCGGGCGCTATCTCCCTGAGCACGAGTCCATTCTCAGTTACTTCCATAACCGCAAGGTCGGTGATGAT
The DNA here is from genome assembly GCA_034430675.1 of Dehalococcoidales bacterium. Taxonomy (GTDB): domain Bacteria; phylum Chloroflexota; class Dehalococcoidia; order Dehalococcoidales; family RBG-16-60-22; genus JAFGPF01. The sequence goes on along the minus strand of DAOUEB010000007.1, from coordinate 1,082 downwards.
GAGGCTGACGCAACGCCGGGCCGTCAGGGGATAGGTGCAGTTCCTGACGATACGCGGCCCGTCGTCTTTTGTGGTGTGCAGCATGGTGACGATTACTTTTTTCGCGCCGACAGCTAGGTCCATGCCTCCCCCCATGCCGGTGGCAGGTCGGCCGGGCCTGCCCCAGTTGGCCAGGTCGCCCGTTTCCGAGACCTGGTAGGCGCCGAGCACCACGATGTCGATATGCCCCCCTCTTATCATGTCGAAGGCGGCGGCGCTATCGAAAAAGCACGTGCCGGGCAGGGGTGTCACCGGCTGGTCGGAAGCGTTAATCAGTTCGTAGTCCTTTTCTTCATCCGTGGCCAGGCTTCCGTAGCCCAGCATGCCGTTCTCGCTCTGGAAAAAGACGGTCCTGTCCCCGGGGATAAGGTTGGCGCACAGGCCGGGCATGCCGTAGCCCAGGTTGACCACCGAGCCGTCGGTGAACTCGCGGGCTGCCCGCAGCGCAATCGTTTGTTCGTCCAGGCGGTCTTTCATGCCGGCACCTCCACGATGCGGTTAACGTAAATATGGGGGGTGATGATAACCTCCGGGTCGAGCCGGCCGGTCGGCACCAGCTCATCGACCTCAACGATGGTGATTTTAGCGGCCATGGCCATAACCGGGTTGAAGCATCTGGCCGTTTGCCGGTACACCAGGTTTCCCACGGCATCGGCCTTATGCGCCTTAATCAGGGCGAAATCGGCGGTGAGCGGCAGTTCCAGAATATACTCCCGGCCGTCGATGACCTTCTTCTCCTTGCCTTCCTCGACGATAGTGCCGACGCCCACCGGCGTGTAGAACCCGCCCAGTCCCCCGGCCCCGCACCGCAGCCTCTCCGCCAGGGTGCCCTGCGGCACCGTCTCGATTTCTACCCTGCCTTCATTGTACAGTCTTTCGAGGGGAGAGGTGGGGGGCATACCGCCGAGGGCGGGCACCGACCCGATGAATTTCCTGACCTGGCCGTTCTCGAAGAGGATGCCGGAGTCCTGGTATCCTCCCGGTTTGATACGGTGGCTGAGTTCGTAGCCCACTCCACCCATGTTGGCGATGATGGTAAGGGC
>DAOUEB010000006.1:0-10351 GCA_034430675.1 Dehalococcoidales bacterium | reverse complement strand
GAGAAAGGAGGCTCTACAATGGCAGAATCTAAATACGGTAAATATATTTGCACGGAGCTCAAGCAGGGCGTGGTGATGCCCGGCTTTAAGGGCGACCAGAAGATAGGCCAGGGATACCGCGACGGATACCGCATGCCGCTGGAGCACGTTATCTGGATGGATGAAGATGTTATCCCGGGCGCCATCTACTCGGAGTGCACCTGGCAGTGGCCTTCTACAATGAAGGACCAGAGGCAGATGATAATTACGCCGGAGATGGCGGAAAGGATGAAGGAAGGGCCCGGAATCACGCCGCATTCACATCCTTTTATTGAACTCTTCTGCTGTTTCGGGACCAACATGGATGACCCGAGCGACCTCGGCGCCGAGATAGAGTTCTGGCTGGAAGACGAGGAGTTCCGGCTGACCAAGAGCTTTATGGTCTATATTCCCGCCGGAATGATTCACAACCCCCTGCGGTTTCACCGCATGGACACGCCCATGTTTCACCTGACATTAGGTTCGGGGCACAGATACGAATAGACCGGAGACATGGCTGCTCCGGCTTTATTTTTAATTAAGAAAGAGGTAACGGAAATGGCAGAAAAGAAAAATGCCAAGTATGTTGTCGATTACGATAAACCCTTCGGGGAACTCCCGGCGTACCGCCTTAAGATGGACCCTGAATTCGTTAAAAGGATAGTCCACGTGGGCCCCGATACCGTACCCGACGCCGAGTTTTACAGCGAGGCCAAGTGGATATTGCCCGGTTCCAAAGAGGAAATCCGGGAGGTAGAATCGCACACGCACAACTTCGGGGAGCTAATCGGCTGCTTCGGCTTTAACTACGACGACATCCAGGACCTGGGCGCGGAGATAGAGTTCACGGTAGATAATCAAACGCATAAAGTAACCAAGAGCTTCGCAGCGTTCGTGCCAGCGGGTGTACAGCACGGGCCGCTAATCATCAGGAACGTGAAAAGGCCGATATTCCACTTTATCGCCGCAACTACCCCTAAATACGAATAGCGGGCAACTCTTTAACAGGTGGTTATCGCCGGGGCGCGTGAAACATCTTACGACCTAACCCAGCTTGACCGGCGGCGGGGGTATGTTGAATTTCTCCGGTTCCAGAGCCGGTTGCTTGCTTTTCCTTCTAATATAGTTCAACTGAGGTATCAGCAGTGAGACGACCAATATAAGGGTAAGCACATCGGTAATCGGAAACGCCAGCCATACGCCGTCTATTCCCCAGATACGCGGCAGTATGAGCACCGAGGGAAGCAAGAAAAGGGCCGACCTCGCCAGAGAGGTAATAATCGACTGAATCACCTTGCCAATCGCCTGGAAGATGATGGAACCGACCATCATGAAGCCTATCAAAGGCAGAATAAGAAAGAGGCGCTTGGCGGCGTAAACACTTATTTCAATAAGCCGAAGGTCATTGGTGAAGACGCGAAGGAAAGGTTCCGGGTTGAAGTACAGGACAACAAAGGCCATCGTACTGCAGGCCGATGCGTAGGTAATGGCTATCCGTACTGCCCTCAAGGCCCGGTCATAGCGCCTGGCCCCGTAATTAAACCCGAGTATCGGCTGGAGTCCCTGTCCGATAACTATGCCCGGCATCAGGGCGAACATCATAATTCGGTGAAGAATGCCAAAGGCTCCTACATGAAAGTCCCCGCCATAAGAAACCAGCAGTCTATTGACAAAAATCGAGGCTATGCTGCCGGCAACCACCATAGCCAGGGCAGAGACGCCTATGGCCAGAATATCCTTCATTATGTGCCATCGAATAATCAGGTTGGTTGAATGGAGTTTGAGGAAGCTCCTGCCGGCCAGGTGATAGCTCAAGAAGTAAACGGAAGAAATCAGCTGGGCTATTACCGTGGCCAGCGCGGCACCCTGTATCCCCATGTCCAGCGGTATGATGAAGATGGCGTCGAGCACGATGTTAGAGCCGGCGCCGATAATCATGCCTATCATGGGAACACGGGCGTTGCCTTCGGCTCTTATCAGGGTATTCATCGACATGGAAAAGGTCATGAAGAACATGCCGTAGAGAATAATCGTCATGTAGTCCCGGGAATAGGGAAGGATGGTATCCGACGCTCCCATGAGCCTGAGCCAGAAATCAACATTGGAAAGGCCAACTATCATTACCAGGGCGGCTAGTATGATGGTGCCGCTGAAAGCATTGCCGAGGGCATGTTCCGCCCGGGGGATATTGTTAGCCCCGATTAATCTGGAAATGAGCGACGCGCCGCCCATCCCCATCATCTGCCCGATGCCCATCGAAAGCATCTGGATAGGAAAGACTATAGAAAGCCCGGCAATACCGAGGGGGCCGACGTAGTGACCGATAAAGATGGTGTCGACGACGTTGTATAACGTCATGACGAACATGCCGAGAAAGGCGGGTAAGATCAGCTTAAAGAGTAACCGGCCGATTCGGTCGTCGTCAAGTACGTTATGATTTTGTTGTTGCATATTTCGCATAGAGTTATTTACACATCCTTACAGAATGTTGAAGTATCAAGCGATACCTGAAGCTCACCTATTGTAGTTTGAACAATGTATCCCGGAGGTTTCTTAAAGAGGACGACAGAGTTTCCAGCTCTTCGTCGGTGAGGGAGGCCATATTATCCCGTACCGCGCTGATAACCAAGTCGTCCTGTTCTTCCAGGAGTTTTCTCCCCTTGTCGGTGAGGGCGATATTAATGGTCCGCCTGTCGGCGGAATCCATTTCCCTTTCCACCAGATTCAAGTCCACCAGTTTATCTATCAGGTAGGTCATTTGAGCTTTGGCTATCAGTAATTTTTCGCCTATCTCAGCGGGGTGCAGCGTTCCTTCTTCCTTCAATACGTGCATAATCTCAAAGTGAGGTAGCTTGATATCAACATCAATATCGGCAAGGGCCGTTTTAATCAGTTTTTTGCGTATAATTCTGAAAATAAGCGGCGGTATGGAGAGTAAATCTACGGCAACCGTTCCCAGAATATCGCTGCGCATATTGATATTCCTCCTGTCAACTCCGTCAGTAAGTTAGTATATATTCTGAAAAGTATATATAATATATAGTTCACGTTATAAACCATATTACGGGAAAAGTCAAGGGAATTTAGTGAGGGTTCTTCTGGCATTCGGGTGATGATTTCTCCCTCACCTCTATCACTGGCGTCTCATCGCCCGCAGGTGCTATCATGATAGACAACGGGGAGGTAGACAGTGGATATTAACCTGACTTTCATGGGCGCGGCCCGAGGCGTCACCGGTTCCCGGTACCTGGTAGAGGCTAATAATTTGAAAATCCTGGTGGACTGCGGGCTTTACCAGGAAAGGAAGTTCCAGCACCGAAACTGGGACCCCTTCCGCGTCCCACCGCAAGAGTTGGACGCTGTCCTGCTGACCCACGCCCATTTAGACCACTGCGGCCTGCTCCCCAAGCTGGTCAGCGAGGGGTTCCGGGGCAGGATAATCTGCACTCCGGCTACCGCCGACATCACCAGAATTATCCTCCTTGACGCCGCCAAAATACAGGAAGAAGACGCCGCCCATAAGAAAAAGAGGCATCTCCGGGAGGGGAGACGGGGTCCCTATCCCGAAATTCCGCTCTACACGATTGCCGATGCCGAGGCAACGTCGCCGCTGTTTGACACCGTCGATTACAATGAGCCGGTAACCATCGGCGAGGGTATCGAGGCCACCTTTCACGACGCCGGCCACGTGCTCGGCTCATCCATGATAAAGCTGGTAATCAGCCAGGGAGAGGAAAAAAGGAGCATCGTCTTTTCCGGAGACATCGGCAGGTGGGACCGCCCGATACTGCAGGACCCGAGCTTCTTCCATAAGACGGACTACATCGTGATGGAGTCCACCTACGGCGACCGGGAACATGAGGGCACGAATGAAATCGGCGACGACCTTGCGGAAATAGTAAACACGGCCTTTGAAGCCGGCGGCAAAATCATCGTCCCCAGCTTCGCCCTGCAGCGCGCCCAGGAAATACTGTACTACCTCAACATCCTGATGCTGGAAAACCGCATACCGTACCTGAAGGTGTATCTCGACAGCCCGATGGCTATCAGAATCACCGGGGTATTCAAGCATTACCACGAGCTATTCGACCGGGAGATGAAGGAATTATTGCGTCAACGCCGGTCCCCTTTCGACTTCTCCGGCCTGAAAATGGTGGAGACCGTGGATGAATCCAAAGCCCTGAACTACATCAAGGGCACCTTTATGATTATCGCCGGCTCGGGGATGTGCACCGGCGGCCGGATAAAGTATCACCTCGTCAATAATATCTCGCGGCCGGAGTGCACCGTCCTGTTTATCGGCTACCAGGCGGAAGGCACCCTGGGCAGACGAATAATTGACGGCGCCAGGAGCGTCAGAATTCACGGTCATCAGCACCCGGTCCGCGCCCGGATAGCCCAGATATTCGGCTTCTCGGCGCACGCCGACAGGGACGACCTCATGAAATGGCTTTCCAGGCTGTCAGCAGAGCCCCGGCATATTTTCATTACCCACGGAGAGAGAAAAGCCGCCGAACAGTTCAGCGCGTTTCTGAAAGAGAAAACAGGCTACGAAACCTCGGTGCCGGCCTACGGCACCAGGGTCAGCCTGGAATAACTGTGTTTATGTTAACAGGGAGGGACCATGCACGACGAATATGAAATCAACCAACTGGCCAAAGAAGAATCGTGGCGGATGTTCCGTATCATCGGGGAGCTGGTGGAGGGTTTCGATAGTCTGGCCGATATCGAACCGGCCGTGACGATATACGGTTCCGCCCGACTCCACCCCGACGACGAGCTGTATTCCCAGGCGGAAGAAATCGCCTACCTGCTCGGTAAGGCCGGCTTCAATATCATGACCGGCGGCGGCCCCGGCGTCATGGAAGCCGCCAACAAGGGGGCGCACCGGGCGGGGGTTACGTCGGCCGGGCTGAACATCAAGCTGCCCCAGGAGCAGGTGTGCAATGATTACGCGGACAGGTCAATAACCTTCCATCACTTCTTCGTGCGTAAAGTCATGCTGGTGAAATACGCCACCGCCTTCGTCATCATGCCCGGTGGGCTGGGCACGCTGGACGAGTTAACCGAGGTGCTGACGCTGATACAAACGGAAAAGATAAAACCCTTCCCGGTAATCCTGTTTTCCAGCGAATACTGGCACGGTTTTCTCGAATGGCTGCAGGGGACGGTGCTGGCCTCCGGCTCGATTTCAGAGGAAGACTTCGAGCTGCTGCGAGTAATCAATTCCCCCGAGGAGGTAGTGGACGCCGTTAATAAGTGGTACGAAAAGCATGAAGTCGTGGGGAAGAAAGCACTGCAGGGGTAGGCCGCTCACCATTCTTCACAACCTGCCTCTGGAGCATATTCACGTAATTAGGCTAATTTTTTCTTCCAGGCCCCGGCTTTCCCCATAAGCTCCCCGGCGGCCTTGAGGGCAGTCGCCGTATAGCGGGGGCCGGCAATCATGACGGCCAACTCGTTCCGGCACGAATCGCCCTGAAGGGCTTCAATGGTGCTGACGGTGCGGTCGCCCGCGGTGCGTTTGCTGACGCTGTAGTGAGCGTCGGCGAAGGCGGCAATCTGGGGCAGGTGGGTCACGCAGATTACCTGATGGCTCCTCGAAAGGTTCCAGAGCTTCCTGCCGATTATCTCGCCGCTACGCCCGCCGACGCCGATATCAATTTCATCGAAGATGAGCACCGGAATCGTATCCGCTTCGGCCAGGGCGCTCTTCAGGGCCAGCATGAAGCGCGATACTTCACCGGTCGAGGCAATCCTGTCCAGTGGTTTCATGGGCTCGCCGGGATTCGTCGACGCGATAAATGCCACATCGTCAACACCGGTCGAGTCGAACCGATAGCACTCGCCATCGGGAAAAGGTATTCCTTCCGACGAGGCCTCCTGCGTAACAGACACATTAAATTCCACCTGCGCCATATTCAGGTCAGCCAGCTCTTTTTTCACCGCCGTGGCGAGTTTCTGCGCCGCCCGGCCGCGCCGCTCAGACAGTCGGCAGGCGAGGGCGCCCATCTCCTTTTTCAGTTGCTCACGCTGCTCTTCCAGCTGCTCACGCCGTTCACCGGAAGAAGTCAGCCCTCCCAGTTCCGCCCCGGCCTTAGCCAGGTAATTCAGCACCCCCCCGATAGAGTCGCCGTATTTCCTCTTGAGACTCCTGAGGAGTTCGAGCCTGGTCTGCACCTCCTCGAGGCGCTGCGGGTCATAGTTGAGATTATCGCCGTAGGAGCGGACCTCACGCGCCAGCTCTTCGAGTCCGTGCACTATCTCCTCGAGATAGCCCAGCTTCGTCTGCAGAGAGGGGTCGGTCTCAACGACATTCTTGAGCACCGGGAGGACCTCGTTGACCTTATCCACCGCCGAGGATGATACGGAGACACTATCGTCGCCATAGATTATCCGGTAAATCTCATAAGAAGCCGATTTCAGCTTTTCCGCGGAGGTCAGGAGCGTAAGCTCCTTTCCGAGTTCCTCGTCTTCTCCTTCCCGCAGTTCCGCCTTCTCAATTTCATCAATCTGAAAAGTAAGCAACTCCTTCTGCCGTGCCAGCTCCTGCTCGTTACGGGATAACGCCTTAATGTCACGTTCTATTTGATGAAGTTCCGCAGCCATGGCGCTGAAATCATGCCTCAGGTCCAGGGTACGCGCGTAGGCGTCAAGAAAGTCCAGGTGCCGGTCTTTGTTCAACAGCGAAAGGTGTTCGCTCTGGCCGTGGATATCGACCAGAGTCCCGCCGATATCCCGCAGCAGAGACCGCGATACCGCCAGCCGGTTCACCCGCGGCGTGGTACGCCCCTGCCGGCGAAAATCGCAGGTAAGGAGGAGGGCGTCATCGTCGGCTTCAAGTCCTTTCTCCGAGAGTAACTCGTGAAGTGGCCCCTCTCTATCCTGGGGGGCTATACGGAAAATGCCCTCGACCCGGGCTTCGTCCGAGCCGTGACGGATATCTTCTTCCTGCACCTGGCCGGACAGTAGGGCTTCAACGGCATCCACCACCAGCGATTTGCCGGCGCCGGTCTCCCCGGTAATCACGTTCAGCCCTTCGGCGGGCTTCCAGGTTATTGCCTCTATGATGCCGAATCCCTTTACGGTCAGTTCATCCAGCACGTTTCGCCGCGCTCCTTTTTTCATCGACTTTACTTTCATCTTCCGAAAATTCCAGATTCATCTGTATCTCCTGAAACGGCAGTTGCAGGGCCTTCTTCAGGTCGGCGGCGTTACGGGGCGCGTAGGCCTGCCAGTGGTTATTGAAGAAGGCGAAGAGCAGCTTCGATTTTTCTCCGGCGGTTCTGACCCTCTCGGCCAGTCCGGCGATTTCCTCAGGAGAATAGAGATATCTGTAACGCGTTTCGCTATTGCCCGTCCACCAGTCTTTAGCGTTTCGGCCGTGAAAGCGGAAATAAGCGGTATCAGCGGTAATCGGTATATCAACCGCCACCGAGGATTGAAATTTCGGCTCGTCAATCTGCACCCAGGCCACGTTGTTTTCCCGGAGAAACCGCTCGGTGCCGGCATCGTCGCTCCAGCTGCGATGCCTCATCTCCACGGCAAGCGGGTACTGCCCGAACGTTTTCGACACCGCGCCGAGTATCTGCCGGCCGTAGCCGTCGTTTTTAAAGCTGGGCGGGAACTGCGCCAGCAGAGCCCCGAGCTTGCCGTGCTTTACGAGTGGCTCCAGGCTGCGGTTGAACTCGTCAACATCACGCTGCGAGATAACCGCCTCTTCTCCGTAAGCCTCTTTGTACATTTTGGGGTGGGTGAACTTCTGCCATAGCTTGACCGCGAACAGAAAGTCTTTGGGAGTGTGCCGCGCCCATTTATCCACGTAGGCGGGGGCGGGCGGGCGATAGAAGGAGCTGTTAATCTCCACCGTATTGAAGAACTGGCTGTAATACTCCAGCTCGTTTATCTTGCCGGCGGGGTAGAAATAGCCTTTCCAGGTCCCCTCGCCTTTAGGGTAAGACCAGCCCGATGTGCCGATGTAGATTTTCGCCGGAGAATGCATCAACGTCCTCCTGGGGTCATTATACGAGAATGTTTGAAATTTTTACACCATCTACAGAATGAGCGTACCTCACCCCCTTAATCCCCCTCTCCAAACAGTAGCACATCTGACGCCTTTAAAGGTTTTGTTTGGAGAGGGGGGCTGTGGTGGGGCTAAGCGAATACCAAAACAAAGAGAACCACCCGGCGTATCCGCCACGATGGCTCCCTTTTATTTTTTTCTACTTACAGTCCCGTGCTACCGGGTATTAACTGCTATTCGGCCGGTAAGAGCGGCGTGTACACGCCCGCTTTCAGTATGGCGAACCTTAACGCCAGGCCGCCGATTATCTCGCTGACAACGGCAGTAACCAGCAGTCCGGATGAAGCCTCACCGACGAAATAGGTGATGATGGATATAATAATCGGTATGGCTATGCCGAACAGGAAAACGCCAACCCAGAAGAGCGGGGCGAGACTACCGCCGATAAGCCTCTTGACAGCTTCCTTCGCCGCCGTGCTGCTGTAGGTGGTGTTCCAGAGATAAACGCCGATGATAATAGCCAGAGCTACCAGCACGACACGGGTTACATTCTCAAGCGCCACAAGCTGGGCATGGTCGCCGGCCATGGTGACAGCCAGGAGTATGGCCAGGCCACCGGAGAGACCGCAGGTAACGAAAAGAATCGGCACAATAGCCGAGTTCCATACCTTGATGGCACTGACATAGCTCACGGCGAAGCCGGTATAGATTGACTGGGCAAAGGCGAATATTCCGGCCAGCACTTTTAACGTGGTTATGGCGGTGGTTGCCTCCGGAACCCACTGGGACAGGATAAGCTGTATCGTGGTAAAACCGATAAACAGCATTATGAATATAAAGCCGCGAGCTATCCAGGAAGTGCCCGGCTTCATAAACATCCGCCAGGACCGGAACGGGTGGCTCAGGTGCGCCAGATAGGACACACCCATCAGCAGGGAGAGCAGCCAGGCCACGAACATACCCAACAGGCTATCAAAGTAGGCAGCGGCCATGTACAAGCCACCGCTGATACCCCCCAGGAAAAAGGCAAACGCAATAAAGTTCCCCCGGCCATCTATCCAGTCTTTCTGTTGCGTGTACTTCACCATAAACTCATATGGTTTCATCTGAATCATTTCCGTATGCCTCCCCTTTAATTTCTCGGTTAGTCAATATAGTATATCGACGGGTCCGTGCCAAACTCAGGATGGAACGGATGACCGTGCTTTTCCTTGATAACCCTGTTAATCTCGCTATTGGGGTCGTCCAGGTCACCAAAGTGTATTGCCTTGGTCGGGCAGCTGGTAACACAGGCGGGGGTCGCTTCACGGTCAACACCGGGCGTCAATCCCGCCGCCATGCCGGAATCGATTCTCTCCTTGCAGAAGACGCACTTTTGAACCACGCCCGGCTTGTGGGGATACAGCTCCCGTCCAACCTTCTCGTGCTCGGTCAGCCCCTGGCCCGGGAAATACTCCTTGCTATCGTCTTCATACATCGACCGCATCTGATAGGGACAGGCAATCATGCAATACCGGCAGCCCACGCACTTGTCCTCATCAACCCAGACAATGCCGTCTTCACGCTGCTGCGTGGCCCCGGTAGGACAAACCTTGACGCAGGGCGGGTCGGCGCAATGATTACAACGCACGTTATATATGAGCTTGGTTACGGTAGGATACTTGCCGCTTTCGCCAATCAAGACCCTGTTCCAGAAAATGTCCGGCGGCAGGAAGTGCTCCGCCTTGCAGGCAAGGACGCACTCATAGCAGCCGATGCATCTTTTCAGTTCTATCGCCATTCCCCACCTCATAGCTTGTCACCTCCTGCTCCGTCGAATTCTATTCTGTGGTCAATCTTATAGACCTTGACCGTAGCTGCCGTTTCCTGGCTCCAGCATACCGGGCAGGCGTGTTTGAAGTCCGATTCAAGTAGAATATTGAAGTTGGTGCCCTTTCCGTAGGCAATGGGCGCGCCTTTCGCCCAGGCGCCGGAGCAGGCAGATATGGCCACCGTCTGGGGGTGCTGGCCCTGCATTGTCTGGAGGGTGCCGGTGGTCTTCCGGCCGTAGGGTGACTCAAGGCAGATAAGGTCGCCGTCTTTCAGGCCCTTCTTCTCGGCCATAGCCGCGTTCATGGTGATATTGTAGGTATAGGGATTGAGCCGGCTGACCTCGTCGAGCCAGGGCATTTCCATGGTGTAGGTGCCGTTGTGGAGGATATCGCGATAGGAGAAGCTGTAGAGGTCAAACTCATCAGAAATTTCCTTGCCTACCTGCGGGGTAAAGTAACTGGTGAGAGGGGTAAACTGTTCCCAATCGAGTTCTATCCC
>DAOUEB010000005.1:0-2270 GCA_034430675.1 Dehalococcoidales bacterium | reverse complement strand
ATAAAAAAAATAAGTCACGTTCATTCTTTATTCTTCCAGTTGTTGGAGTAATGGATACTGAAGCTTTAAATGAAAATCTAGTGGATATGGCAAAAAATAATCAGCTTGTTAATTGCATAATAATAGAGAATGCTTCAGATTCATATGATGAAAACGAAAAATTTGCTATGAATTACTTTAAAAATGCTTCAACTTGAATCATAGACTCAATAACCCATATATTTATCAGAATTTAATTAGTGCCAAATTAGTGCCATTTACCAGAAAAGCCCTTATGCACCAGTTAACATAAGGGCTTTTTTAGCTTCAGAAAATGGTGGGCGGTACAGGACTCGAACCTGTGACCCCCTGCGTGTAAAGCAGGTGCTCTAACCAACTGAGCTAACCGCCCCGGATGGCGCGCTTGGCGGGGCTCGAACCCACGGCCTCAGCCTCCGCAGGGCTGCGCTCTATCCAACTGAGCTACAAGCGCATCTCATTTTTTGGTGCCGAGGGGGAGAGTTGAACTCCCACGCCCTTACGGACACTACGCCCTGAACGTAGCGCGTCTGCCATTCCGCCACCTCGGCCCGACTCTTTATTGTAGCAACAAAGGGGAGGCTTTTCAAGATTTCCACACCCACGTGTCCGTTTATGTTTGGTTAAGATGATGTGAGCCAGGCACCAGATAGATAGAAAGAGAGCGGCGTTTTTAATCGGCACCGCTCTCCTTTTTACGTATTTTCTGCTTTATGGCTTAAGGCCAGTACAGCTTTTCGGCTTCCTTTTTAAGCCCGGCACGGAAGTCGGGGTGGGCAATGCCGATAAGCTCCTCAGCTCTCTGGCGCTGCGTCTTGCCTTTCAGGTGGGCGATACCGTACTCGGTGATGACGTAATCACTGATGGTACGCGGTACGGTGACAATCGTGCCTTCCGCCAGCATGGGTGCAATGCGCGAGAGTCTCTTATCGCCGCTGCCGGCGGTGGATGTCATCACCGTGATGCTGCGGCCGCCTTTGGAGAGGAAGGAGCCGATAGCGAAGGATGTCTGGCCTCCGGCGCCGCTGATGACGCGGGGGCCGATGGACTCGGCGGCAATCTGGCCGGCAAAGTCAACGCTGACGGCGCTGTTGATAGCCACCATGTTGTCGTGCTGGGCGATTACCCGCACGTCCAGGCAGTACTCGGCGCTGTGGAGTTCGAAAGCCGGGTTCATGTTGACGAAGTCCATATCTTCCTTGGTGCCGCCGCCGCAGGCGGTAGCTACGGCCTTGTTGGGATTCAGCGTCTTGTGTTTGCCGGTAATAACGCCGTTTCGTATTAACGGGATGATACCCCGCGGCGTCGTCTCGGAGTGCCATCCCAGGTCGGTCTTGTTCTCGAAGGTGCCCAGCGTGCAGCACCATTCGCTGGTAGAGCCCACGCCTACCTGCAACGTATCGCCGTCACGGACGAGCGTGGACACGTATCCGGCAATGGCCTTCTCGGCCTCGCCGGCCTCCACGTTTTTCCTGCCCAGGAGGTCGGTGCTGCCCGGCTGCTTACCCGACGGTGTATGCTCCACGAAATAGTCAATCTCGGAAATGTGGATGTAGTTATCACCGTAGGTGCGTATCAGGTTTTTATTGACCTCGGCGAGGGCTATCTTGGCGTTGCGAATTTCCGTCTTCTTGGTCCAGACGGAAGCGCCGAAGCTGCAATAGCCGTGCTCGTCGGGGGTGGACAGCTCAACCATGACAACGTCGGCCGGGCCCCTATCTTCTTCATGGAAGATGAAGCCGAGCCCGCCGATGGCCAGGTCGCACCGCCTTTCGGCGATTATCTGCCTCACGATGGGCAGGGGGAAGCCTACCTCAATCTTGAAAGACATCTCGAAGACGGGGTCGTACCAGCCGAAGTCCCGCCCCGGCGTGCGCAGGGAGAGCAGCACATCCTCGACTTCTCCCAGTCGCGCTGCCAGTGCCAGGCCCAGGGCTTGAGGCTCATTCCCCTGCACGAAGCAAACACGGTCGCCGGACTTTATAACGCTGACAGCCTCTTCCGGCGTTACCAGCTTTTTTTTGTATTCCTCTTGCCAGCTCATAATCAGATTCTCCATTTGTCATTCCAGCCCCGTATCGGTGTACGGGGTTGACTCCGGCTGGAATCCAGTGGGGCGAGGGAGGTATGGATTCTGGCTTTCGCCAGAATGACACGTTCTTTTTTATTTACTTCCAAAGAAGCGTAACGTTTAAAAAGCTCGGGGAGGGGGAGACAGAATGTGTCTCGCATCCCCTCCCCGAATCCTTTTG
>DAOUEB010000004.1:0-21944 GCA_034430675.1 Dehalococcoidales bacterium | reverse complement strand
TTGGGGCTGGCGACACCAACGGCGATTATGGTGGGCACAGGTAAAGGTGCCGAGTATGGTGTCCTTATCCGGAGTGCTGAGGCACTGGAGAGGTTTTATAAAATAGACACGCTACTTCTGGACAAGACGGGAACACTGACCCAAGGCACGCCCAGGGTAACCGATATCATTGCTGTTTCTCCCTATTCTCAGGAAGAGGTTCTCCGACTGGCGGCTGTGGTAGAACATAATTCGGAGCATCCGCTCGGCGAGGCTGTTGTTAAGGAGGCTCTGGAAAGGAAGCTGGAAATGTCACCGCCCTCTGATTTTAATGCTATCCCCGGACGTGGTGCCGAGGCTTCGGTTGCCGGGAAGAAGCTCCTGCTGGGCAACTTAAAATTAATAAAGGGCAGGAAGCTTTCTCTAGGTGAACTGGAGGAGAAGGCCAACGACCTCTGGACGAAGGGCAAAACGGTGATGTTTCTGGGCGTAGATGGCGAGGTGGTGGGAATCATCGGTCTGGCAGATACTGTTAAACCAAATGCCAAAGAGATGGTGGCGAAGCTGCATAAAATGGGTGTTGAGGTGGGTATGCTCACCGGTGATAATCGGCGCACGGCTGAGGCTATTGCCCAGGAAGTGGGCATTGACCGTGTCCTGGCTGAGGTGCTTCCGGAACATAAGGCCGAGGAGGTTAGGAAGCTTCAAGATGCGAGGAAGGTTGTAGCGATGGTAGGGGATGGGATAAATGATGCCCCGGCTCTGGCGCAGTCCGACGTGGGCATTGCCATCGGCACCGGCGCTGATGTGGCTATGGAAACTGGGGATATTACCCTGATTGGTGGTGATTTAAGTGGCATTGTCACTGCCATATCCCTGAGCCGACGCACCATGAGAACAGTTAAGCAGAATCTTTTCTGGGCTTTTGCCTACAATACGGCTCTTATCCCGGTGGCAGCAGGGATACTGTACCTAGCCTTCGGTAATAGCGGAGTTCCCTCAGGGCTTCAGTTCATCCTCGGCAATTATGGGTTCCTGAATCCGATTCTGGCGGCGGCAGCCATGGCTGCCAGCTCGATTACCGTGGTATCCAACTCACTGCGCTTGAGAGGTTTTAAGCCGCCTAGATTCACAGACTAATCATAGGAAGGTGTCATCATGGCAATTGACCCGGTCTGCAAGATGGAGGTAGAGGAAAGCAAGGCAGCGGCTACCTCTGAGTACAAAGGAAAGAAGTACTACTTCTGCGCTGTGGGATGCAAGAAAGCCTTCGACGAGAATCCGGAGAAATATCTAGCCGAGGAAAAGAAATAGGTTGTTTACCAAGGTTTTATCTGTATTGACCTACCCCAGTATTTGGTCCCAATAGATTAAATCTCCATAAACTAAAGCGTCATACGTATTCAGAGATAAGGTATCGTAAGTCTTTAACCTCGGATAGCCAATCTCATATCCGGAGTTAATCACCTACCTATACATTGAGTCGGATTCCTAAGGAGTGGTCAACTCTTTAGGCTCTTTTACTAATCAGGTTTCTCAAAATCAATTCTATTAGTCCGTAGACGTCACTCTGCCTGCCTCGACATACCTTCAATTTGTTAGCCGTCCTTCAGTTCCATTACCTCCTTAAAGGCGTCAACGACTGCTTGGCCGAAAGTCGGGTCTTCAATGTTGGCATCTACCTCTCTTAATTCAATCCCTGACTTTAACTTCTCTTTAAGCCCATCAATGAAGGCCTGAATGCACTGCGGATCATAGAAGTCACCCCCACTTTTTTCTATAGAGGTCCAACCTTTCTTGGGGATGAGGAACTTGGTTGGCCCCACCGCCTTGTTGAGCTTCTCAGCATAGATTGAGGCGATGTTCTTTAATTCTTCCTTATTTAGAAACATGGTCACCCGTTGCGCGTCCATAACATAGTGTTTCCGTATCTTGAGCTCTGGAGCCAATTCTTCGGCAGTAAGACCAGTGCGCGAAATGGTGTTCACCCCCGCTGTGGCTACCACCTGTGGTAAGCCTTTCTCCCCGGCTGCTTCTAAGCGCCTCGGCCACGAGATTCGCGAACCGCCGAACTTCTCATTGGTTATGCTGGACGGCACCAGATCAATAACGCCGTCAAAGAAGCCTTCCTCGATGAGCTTTTCCATGGCTACTTCTGGGATTCCAGTGGCGTGGAAGCCGATAAGCTCGTATTTGTCTCCTAACGATTCTCTGATATAGCGGGAGCAGTTATCCACGTAGGAGTAAGTGCTCATGGCAACCCTTGGCTTTGCTTCCTCGGGGGAGGAAGGAGGAATTTCAGCTGCCACCATGCCACAGATAGCCGCGGCTGCTCTATCCAGTTGGACTTTAAGTAAGCTATTAAGCCCCCTGATGTCTATTAGCGAATGCATTAAAGTTATCCCCGTAGCGCCGAAGAGCCTGTGAACACCCGGTGAGGCGGCGGCGCTGGAGACGATAAGCTTGGGAATCTGGTACGGCATTTCTCTCATGATAGCGGAGGCCATGCCTAAAGTAGTCATGCCACCCGGGGCGATCATACCCGCTACCTGCCCGGCCCGGTATAAAGGGCCCAGTTTTGCTATTGCTCCCTTGATCATTACCTCGGTAGCTTTCTTCCTTTCCAAGGGGTCCCGTAGCTTCTCTATCTTTTCACCAGCAGCTTTAGCCACATCGGCAGCGGTAATGTCTGCCTCCAGCCTCGACTCTCCTCTAAAGCCAATATCAATGATAAGCGGTTGGCATCCCCGCCTCAGGATGAGTTCCTTCAGGTAGCTGACCTCTTGGTCCCTATTATCCAAGGTAGCAATGATGATTACTTTCTTCACAATTCTCCTTCCTATACGGGTAATATCTTCTTCAACTGAATTAGATTATTAATTTGATCGCAAAATAATTTGTTAACAACGATTACCAGATTGAGTATTTTCGGTCAAAATTATCAACCTAACTGCAGAAGTGATCCCCTTGCAGCCGGTGAGCCGTTAGGGGTATTCTGTCTTAATTGGACCAGCCGCCAGCATATCATCGACTTCCTTATCGGTTAGTGCCAGCCGAATAAGAAACTCTTCATCAGAATAACTAATCCCGATTTTTTGGCGCAACTCTTCGATGGTTGGCTCAGCGGTTTCAGCACTCAAAATGCTCCCGGCCTGGGGCTGACTGCTAATTTTATCCATAACATTCTGGTCTACAGGTGCCGGCGGGGTTCCATAGTACCCGGCAACATATTCAATTACTTGAGTAGGAACCCGACTATATCGCTTACCGGTAACGACATTCATCGTAGCCTGGGACCCCACGAATTGAGAAAACGGGGTAACCATAACCGGGTAACCGAGTTCTTTGCGGACCTGAATTATTTCCCTGAGTACTTCCTCTAATCGATTCTCCATCTTCATCTCGGTGAGCTGACGCTTGAGTGTTGTTAGCATTCCTCCGGGGACCTGATGCTCGTAGTAATACACGTCATATTCTACCGGTGCACCGAGTGGTCGCCCCTGGCTCTCAGCCACATTGCGAAAATGGGTTGCCATAGCTTCCAACGCTTCTTCATCCAATTCGGCCGAATAGCCCAGGCGACGAGCATTCTTCAGTATGTTCTCTGTAGATGGCTGAGAGGTACCATTGGCAAGGGGCGAACTAGCGGTATGCACCGTTCTGATACCTAATTGCAGAGCTTCTAAATAAACCAGAGGAGCTAACCCGGTATTACAATGGGAGTGTATTTCTAAAGGCAGCCCATGGATACGCTGTTGAATAGCTGGCACCAGCGTTCGTACTCGGTCAACCGTTAATAGACCACCCGGGTCTTTTAAATACATGGCATCAACATAAGGGCTGGCGGCTATTTCTCCGGCCTTTTGGGCGTAGTATTCATCACTATGTACGGGACTGATGGTATATGGTAATGCCACGATGAATTTTTCAGCTCCGGCCTTTTTGGTCAACTCAGCCTGGCGCAAAGTAAGGTCTACATCAAATGAAGGTTCCAATAACCAAACTTGATTTACACCGCTGGCGATAATCAGCTCAAGAGCCAGAGTCATAACTGACTCCGGGATACGTTTCCACCCCATAAATCGTCTACCGGTGCCCCCAAACCTCAAGGGAGTGTTCGGCATCGCTTTATTGACCAACCGTATCTTCTCCCAGGGATTTTCCTTATGCCAGCGTACACTCACTGCCATATGCATCCCGGTCATAAAGTCCACTGCTTTAAACCCCGCTCTATCCATTTCGGGAGCGATGGATAATATCATGGCTGTAGTGAGCCCCGTGGCATCCCAGAGGCTCTGGTTGCCATCTCTTACAGTGGTATCGATAAAACTGATTTCTCCTTTTAAAGACTCCATTTTAAACCCCCGTCCTTTTATAAGCAATAAAAATGTCGACTCATTTTGAAAACCAGTCACATCACCACGCAGGGTGGATTTCAGGTCCGTCTTTACTGGCTATTAAATACCGCCTTCAAACTTTGTCCCGCCTGAAAAATGTTCCAACATCAAGTCGGCAATCTGGTCAACAGAGCTCTTTTTCTGCATTATTACCTCGGGTCGTGCCTGCAGCAGGACGACATTGTAACCTATTTTTGCATCTTGATCAATAGCCCATTCTATGTCCTGCGGCACACCAAAGTGGTCTTCCAGTATCTTGCCCAGCTTGGCTATGGTTTTTACCTCTTCTTCAATAAGGCAGTAAGTGGAACTCTTTTCGGGAGGCGTTTCCATCTCAGTTACTCCCACTTTACCTGGGATTACCCATCTGGATTTCGGACCGAGCCTGTTTTCCTGCACTTCCAGACTATCTTTATTCACGATATAGACGTCAGGTGTTGACTCTCCGCTTACCACGCTTTCCCCCAGTCCCCAGTTAGCTTCAATAATCATCCTGGAAGTATCACCGGTGTTAGGGTCAGCCGTGAAAATAACCCCGGCAGCTCTAGCGCTAACCATCTTCAGTACCGCTACACCGATCGAATCGGTCTCCAGAGGCATTCCCCTCTGGTTTCTAAAAGCTAAAGACCTGGGATTAAATGTGCTCGCCCAGACCTTCTTGACCTTATCTAATATTTCTGACTCCCCAATTACATTAAGGTAAGTCTCATACTGCCCGGGGTGACTTACTGGTCCGGCGGAACGGACTGAGGCAGCAATCTCCGGGGTATTACATCTCTGACATAGTTCAGCATAGTGTGTCAATATGGTTTCTTCTATATCCCCGGGCATGACTTTCGACTGTATGATTTGGCGTATATTAGTGCTTAATTTATTGAATTGTTCTCGTTTTTGGGTACCGATGCCATGTGCGTTAATACACTTTTGTATCTCATCGGTAGCCCCTGTCATGCTCATAAAATCCCGATA
This sequence comes from Dehalococcoidales bacterium, assembly GCA_034430675.1. Lineage (GTDB taxonomy): Bacteria > Chloroflexota > Dehalococcoidia > Dehalococcoidales > RBG-16-60-22 > JAFGPF01. The sequence goes on along the minus strand of DAOUEB010000004.1, from coordinate 16,599 downwards.
GGTTTCAACACAGAGAGCGAATCCGTCAGGGACCGGCAACCCCATTCTGGCCATCTCACCCAGGTTAGCGCATTTCCTGCCCACAAGAGCGTGCTGTTCCTGTCCTAATTCCTCCAGCCAGAATACCCACTTCTTGGCCATGATACCAGTTCCTCCCTTCTTACGACGGTAAACTGCAAGTTAATGATTCTCTAAGACCACCAGCGTTTTAAAGAATCTTTCAGATGTTGTTACCCATCCAAAATTAGAGCGCACATTGAAAACCGTCGCATCTTGGATTGAGCTCGGCCCCAATTGGCTTGTTGCATCTGAAATAATAACAGGGAAATATCCCAGTGAAAAGGCATGCCTGAGTGTGGATTCAACACAAATATTTGTAGCCGTGCCCACAAATAGCAGATACTTAGCATCGCAAGTACGCAAAATGATATCCAGATTCGTTCCAATAAACCCGTCATACTTTTGCTTCCTGACAACAATATCACCATGCTGGGGCTCCAGTTCCTTTATAATAGAAGCTCCCCAGGTACCAAAAACGTGAAGTTTGTCTTTTAATCCGGGGTGTTGGTATATGAAGGCCAATCCCCTGGATTTGTGCCAGGCCGGGGAGTTCATCCCTCCACTGTCTGATAAGTCAGGGCTGTATGCCATCTGCAGGTATATGATCTTGATTCCTTTTTGCCGTGCTATGCCGACTATCTTACAGCAGGGCTTGATTATCCTCCGGGCAGGTGAAATATCGTGACCAGTAATGTCAAGATAACCGCCCGGGCTTACAAAAGCATTTTGCATATCTACTACAATGACAGCCGTCCTTGAGATATCTATTTTGATGGGCTCCGGTTCAGCCGGGACAATCACACTCACGATTTTTACTCCTGGCAACTCCTGTCGTCTAAGTGTATCATTTCAGCATTACAATAAATTTGTTAAACGCCTGTTACCGTTCTGCTGAAGTAGAATATTCATCGGCTTGATGGCGAACTACTAGAATCTTGCAATATATAGACCAGCCCCAAGTTACCGTCAACCTTCACTTTGTCGCCAGTTTTTATTTTCCTGGTTGCCTCCAGGCAACCAACAACCGCGGGAATACCATACTCTCGTGCCACAATTACAGCATGAGATAAGGCCCCACCCCCGTCCGTGACGATGCCTTTGATTATCTCAAAGACCGGGGTCCACTGAGCACTGGTTCCAGGTGCTACCAAGATATCTCCAGGCTGGATCTCGCCGATTTTATCTTCAGTCATTATGACACGGGCAAAACCTTCTACCACACCTGGAGCGGATGCAGCACTATAGAGATCAGCCTTTACACCCTCTCTAACAATCGGAGCAGATGTTGAGACCGTAATCACAGGGTCCTTCTTTATCATTTCTTGCACGAGACCGATGTTTCCATAGTAAGGTTTAGGAGTGGTATTAAGGTAGATTTCCCATTCTTTCTTACGCCGATCTACATACTGACCAAGTTTGACCTTTCCCATGGGTATCATGGCCTTCTCGATCTCATCCGCGACCAGAAAGTAGACATCTTGAGAATCATTGATCACCCCGGATTCCGCAAAGCGACGCCCGATTTCCTTCGTTACCCATCGCCCCATCGCACTACAGTAAAGATCAAGGTAATAAGAATGGTCTTCGCTCCAGTAGCCAGCCCTTTGAGCCGCTTCCATCAGGGTAACAAACCATCCTCTCTGGTTGGCGGCTACTCTCGATATAACATCCTTTTCGGTCTTCTCTCTCTCCTTAACAGCCGCCTCTCTCCTTTTGTCTATAGATAAGGTTTCTCCCTTGGTGATGGCTACTTTTATCAGAGGGATACCCAGGCTTGGTTTCTCGATCCAGTTTGGAGTTGCCCAGTCCAGCATGCGTTCGTTTCGCCAGCCATGAATCTCCAGGAAATCCTGGTATTCCTTAAGCCACTGTCTTCCAGCATCGCTATTTCTCAATTTAGAGACCACCATCTCACTATCATCTGTGTTCTGGAATATTTCACTCACGCCTATTTCGGCTGCCCGGTTACCGAGACGCCAAATCTCTTTGTTGAACCTGAATACCATGCTATCAAATCCGGCCATTAATCTGGCAAATTGGGGGTCAGTATTATCGAAGTCAAGTAGCTCCCGACACATTTGATCAAAAAGGCCAAAAAGGTAGAAGGCTGGTACCATCATCTCCATATGGATGTCCCACTGCTTCCTGTCTACCTGCATATAATCATCAAATAGATCCAGGAGATCGATATTGCTTAACTTCTTAATATTTTCATACTTTTCCAGCCCGTACTTGGTCTTGAGTTCACAATAAGCATTTACCATATCGGCCTTGCGCTTTTCCCAAACTGCATTGAAGTCCTGAATATAGGGCTTTATCTTTTCCCTGAATGCCGGCCCCCGCTCCTTAGCTTCTTGCTCGGTGGTCTCGATTACCGTAGGGTAAGGGTAGCCGTCAATAAATCTAACATCCCAGCCTTTGGTTGTCGGTAAGGAGAGCTGTTCGGCAGCCCGCTGTATGGCGCGATAGGCCCATCGTCCCCAACTTTCCAGAAAGAAAAGTGGCCGCCAGGGCGGTGTGCCATGGACAACATCGGCCAGGAATACGGTGTAATTTTTTAAGTCATCCTGCTCGTTAAATTCGAACCGTGTAACTCCATATACGGCTGCCATTTCGTCCTCCTTATGCTTTAATATTCCTGTTCTTTCTTTAGTTTTTATAGTTTCTTTCCATATAAGATATCCAGCTTCTCCTGGACTTCACCCTGTGGATTTAAAAGCAGTATTAGAAGTTCATCATCGGAAAGTCCCGGTCCTATTTCCCTGCGCAGGTCTTCTATAGTCAGCTCAGGAAGCCTCCATTTCAAGAGCTTCTTAGCCCGGGGTGAATTCAGTATCCTATCCTTTACATTTTGGTCTACAGGGGCATCCGGGTCTCCATACCACCCAAGCATATATTGTATTGCTTCATTAGAAACTACTTTGTAGCGTTCTCCCACTGTGATATTAAATACTGCTTGAGCACCTAATATCTGGGAATAGGGGGTTGCCATAACAGGGTACCCAAAATCCCGACGGACTTTGACTATCTCTTCCAAGACTTCCCCCAGGCGCTGTTCCTGTTTTACTTCAGCGAGCTGATTTCTTAATGTCCCCATCATACCTCCGGGCAGTTGATGCTCAAGATGGGAGACATCGTATTCCCGAGGAGCCCCCACCCTCATCCCTTTTTCCTGAGCCGCTTTCTCAAAATAATGAGATACTGTCTTGAGTGCTTCCTCATTAAGATTTACAGAATAACCTAGACTGCGGGCGTTTTTAATCGTATTTTCTACTGAGGGTAGGGAAGTATCATTCGCCAGAGGTAAAACTGCTGTATGTAACGTTGTAATACCTAGCTTCATAGCCTCTACATAGGATTGGGGAGCCAATCCTATATTGCAGTGGGCATGGAATTCAATTTGTATTCCTTTAGCTTCCTGCTGAATAGCGGGAAACAGAGTTCGAGCGCGTTCAGGAGTCAAAACTCCGCTGGCATCTTCTATGTGGATGACGTCGATACCGCCCATCTCAACCAGTCTACGTGTCTTTTTGGCAAAATGGATGTCAGTATGTACCGGACTCAATGCATACAATATAGCCACCACTACCTCAGCTCCTTGCGACTTAGCTACCCCTACTAAATAACGTAGCCTATCCATCATATTCTGATAGTCACAGACCCAGAAGCTTCTTACTTCATGAGCAACCTGCCGCCTTATCCAGAGTTCAATAGGAGCGAGCGGCTCGAGACCAAACCCTTGAAAATTCCAGGGTTGAAATGACCCTCTTACAGGAGTCTTTCGCAGGCCATCCGTTAGAATGTGTATCCTGACAAAAGGGTCCTCATGGTAGGCTCGCATAGTTACGATGATACCGTGAGGTCCGAGGGTAGCTATTGCTTTATATCCCACCTCATCCATAACCGGAATGATGGGACCTAGCATCTCAGTGCTCATCCGAAAACCCCAGAGGCTTTGTTGAGCATCTCGCAACGTTTGTTCAACAAAATGTACCTCTTTCATTAATCCTCTCCTATTATTCGCTGAAGACTCTGAAGCAGGTAGGCAGTAGTTGAGCACACTCCATTTGCGCAAATGATTGTCGGAATTGATTATACGTTATATCCATTCACAGAGGCAAACCCTAAAGTGTCAATTACGTTATGTTTTGAATATATCCCATTTTCGCTGGGACTGTTGCCTGTAAATCATCAGCTAAAGTGGGACAGGTTTGTGGTTTGAATTAACGTACACTTTAACGTTTATCTGTACGGTTGAACATAAGTCCATAGTGTGTGATGTAATACTGGTCTGGTGTCCTCAGTGGCGGTAAAGCGAACACAGCCGGCGGCGGCTTGGTTTGTCACCTTCTTTGGCACTGTTTCTCCGGGAATATAGAACTGAAAGGGAAACGGAGTGCCTGTTGCTGGGAAAACTGTTGAGCGAGGACGACTTGGTATTTGGCAATGTTGACGGCACTCCTATAGACCCTGACACTCTTACTCATAACTTTGCCAGTCTAATGCTGCTGGCTGGCATCCATCCCAAGATAGTAAGTGAAGCATTGGGCCATTCAAGCGTAGCCTTTACTTTGGATGTATATAGCCATCTTGTGCCAGGACTTCAGGAGGCAGCTGGTAAGCGACTGGACGAGGTGCTGGAGCCAAGGCTCATGGAGGCGAGAAATGTCGGCAATCGACCATGAGAGGATGGGGCAGGGGGAGAAGATTGACCTCCACCAAAGCTAAAACTGGCAGGAGTGCGAGGACTCGAACCCCGGACCGGCGGTTTTGGAGACCGCTGCTCTACCAACTGAGCTACACTCCTGCGCTCATAAAAATTATAGTTTATTATAACATGATGTTCAAGATGAGAGGAAATAATATCTTCCTACCATTGCCCTCTCGGGGTTTTTCTGCTATACTCTACCTGAAGTAGCAAAGGAGCCAACTTAGCACCTTTAAACCAGTCCGGTGAGGCTGGCAAGGAAAACCAGGAGAATACGTATAATCGCAACCTCTTGCCAGCCTGCTTGCGCTGAAGCTTCAGCGTAGGCAAGCCAGAAGCAGGGGGTTTTATTATGCCACTAAAAATAGTCATGACGGCCGAGGATATCCGGCGCACCCTCGCCCGCATCGCCCACGAGATTATCGAGCGCAACAAGTCCACCGGCCACCTGATACTGGTCGGCCTGCACACCCGCGGCGTCCCCCTGGCCAGTCGCCTGGCCGAAAGCATCGAAAGCTACGAAAAAACGAAACTGCTCGTCGGGGCGCTGGACTTCAGCCTGTACCGGGACGACCTTGACCCATCGGAAGCGACAAATGCCGTCCAGGGCACGGACATCCCGTCCGATATCAACGGTAAATCCGTCGTCCTCGTCGACGATGTCCTGTATACCGGCCGCAGCATTCGCGCCGCCATGGACGCCCTCATCGACCTGGGGCGCCCGCGCTCCATACAGCTGGCGGTCCTTATCGACCGCGGTCACCGCGAGATGCCGATACGGGCGGACTACGTCGGCAAGAATCTACCCAGTGCCCGGCACGAAGATATCCAGGTCCGCCTGGCAGAAACCGACGGCGTAGACGAGGTGGCCATTGTCAGCCCCTCCAACAGCAAGCTTTTGAACAGCCAGCCGGAGAAGCTGGAATCCCGATAAAACCGGGAAGGAGGAGTTACCATGAGTCTGGCAAATAGAAGCCTAGTGACCATAGACGACCTCTCCAACGGCGAAATAATGGCACTCTTTTCCCTGGCCGATGGGATGTCGGCGAACATTAAAGAACAGTACGGCCTGTGCCAGGGTAAGGTTATGGCCAGCCTGTTCTTCGAGCCGAGCACCCGCACCAGACTGTCTTTCGAGGCCGCCATGCACCGCCTCGGCGGCAGTGTCATTACCGTTTCCGATGTCGGGGCCACGTCGCTGGCCAAAGGTGAAAGCATCTCCGATATGGCCAGAGTGGTCGGAGGCTACGCCGACATCATCGTCATTCGCCACCCGTGGGAAGGAGCCGCCCGTGTCGTGGCCGACTATGCCGGTATCCCGGTAATCAACGCCGGCGACGGCGGCCACCAGCACCCGACCCAGACCCTGTGCGACCTTTACACCATTCAGAAAGAAAGGCATACCATCAAAGGACTGAAAATAGCCCTGTGGGGCGATTTGAAATACGGCCGGACTATCCACTCCCTGATTTTCGCCCTGGCCAAGTTCGGCGCCGATATCCTCTTCTGCCCGAGTCCGGGACTGGAGGTGCCCGAGCATGTTATCGACAAGCTCATTACCGAATACGGCGGCGACCTGAAAAGATACAGCTCCCTGGACCAGACAGTTAAAGACACTCGCTTCCCTCTGGATGCCATATATACCACGCCGAGTAGCCCCCACCAGCTGGCGATGATGCCGGATATCAGCGTCCAGGTCGAGCTGAAGGAGGGAGTCGATGCCCTCTACGTCACCCGACCGCAAAAAGAGAGATTTGCCGCCGGTGAAGAAGGCCAGGATTTCAAGGAGAAATATCCCGTCGTGGATAAAAAACTGCTCAAGGGCAAAGCCTTCCGCAAGACCCTGGTCATGCATCCGCTGCCCAGGCTGGACGAACTGGCTTATGAAGTCGATGCCGACGAGAGGAGTATGTACTTCAAACAGGCCGTCCACGGGGTACCAGTCAGGATGGCGCTCCTCGCACTCCTGCTGGGCGACAGGGAACTAGCCATACCAGAGGTGGACTCCCCACCCCCGGTAGACTACCCCGTCTACCGCCATGATATAAGCCCCACGTGTCCAAATCCAAGCTGCGTATCGATTCAGGCCACCGAGACGAAGTACCTCAAACCCGAGTTCAAAATAGTGAAAACCCGGCCCCTGACGCTACGGTGCGTCTACTGCGAACACGGGTTCGAACCGAAGTTCGTGGCCAGTACCGAATGGCATGAAGGCAAACTGGATACCAAGAAATACCACGACGCGGACAGCCACTGGACCAGGACCATCCGGCCGGAAAACCTGATTGTTTTTAACACGGCCGAGGAAGCGCAGGCCCACGGCTACAAGCCCAGTCACTTTACGGGAGGACATCATTAGTTCAGGTTTGCTTATGAATGAAATAAAAACACTTTTTGATACCGCTCACCCCGAGCCTGTCGAGGGGCATGGTTCGACAGGCTCACCATGAGCGCGGTAAATACAATAGTATTTTAATACATGGGGTAAAAGAGAAATGGCTAATGCTTTACTAATTCGGGGTGGCCGCATCATCGACCCCGGACAGGAAATCGATAAGACCGGCAGCCTGCTCATCAAGGAGGGTAAAATCGCCTGGCTGGGGGACGGTACGCCGCCCGATGCCGATTGTGCTGTCCTCGACGCTGAAGGTCTGATTGTCTGCCCCGGCTTCATCGACCTCCATTGCCACCTGCGGCAGCCGGGCGACGAGGAGAAGGAGACCATCGCCACCGGGACGCTGGCGGCGGCTCGGGGCGGTTTTACCACCGTCTGCTGCATGCCCAACACCAATCCCCCCCTGGACAACGAGTCGATGATTAACTACGTCAAAGCGATTGCGGCCAACGAAAGCCCTATCCGCGTGTTGCCGATAGGCTGCGTCACCGTCGGCCGCCAGGGAGAGAAACTGGTCGATATGGGCGAGCTGGAGATGGCCGGGGCGATTGCCTACAGCGATGACGGCTCGCCGGTGGTCAGTCCCGAAGCCATGCGCCGGGCCCTCGAGTACAGTCGCGACTTTCACCGGCCGATAATCGACCATTGCGAGAACCTCTTCCTCAGCCAGGGCGGCCAGATAAACGAGGGCGTTGTATCTCTGGAACTGGGACTGCGCGGTATACCGGCCAGCGCCGAGGAACTCTTCGTCCAGCGCGACCTCGACCTTGCCCGCGAGACCGGCGGGCACGTGCACATCGCCCACGTCAGCACCGAGGGCTCGGTGGAGCTCATCCGCACCGCCAAGGAAGAGGGCATCCCGGTCACGGCGGAGGTCACCCCCCACCACCTCACCCTCACCGAGGAAGCGGTACTGGGATTTAAAACCAGCGCCAAGGTTAACCCGCCCCTGAGAACGAAAAGGGACACGCTGGCCTTGCTGCGTGGTTTGAACGACGGCGTCATCGATATCGTGGCTACGGACCACGCTCCCCACACCGCCGCCGATAAAAACTGCGAGTTTACGCAGGCGGCCTTCGGCATCAGCGGCTTCGAGACAGCCCTGGGCAGCCTGGCGGGGCTGATTTTCAACAGCGAGTTGAGTCTGAACACCCTCATCGCCGCGCTGACCGTCGGCCCGGCGCGGATTCTGGGTTACGAGAATCTGGGCACGCTGGAGGTCGGCGCGCCGGCGGACGTGACCATCTTCGACCTTCATAAGGAATGGGTGGTCGATGCGTCACTGTTCGCCTCCAAGGGTAAAAACACCCCCCTTGACGGCCAGACGCTTAAAGGCAAGGTAATGGCAACCCTGTTCCAGGGGAACCCGGTCTATATGGACGATTCTTTGAAAATAGAAACGAGTGAAGACTGAAGGGGGTTTAGGAGGCGATAAAAAGCCTTACAAAGTCATTGCGAGCGAAGCGTGGCAATCCCGATGAAGGGAGCTAGAGATTGCCACGTCGCCTTCGGCTCCTCGCAATAACAGAAAGACAAGGACAAAGGAAAAATTATGGCTAAATCGGCGATATTAGTTCTGGCGGACGGCTCGGTTTACGAAGGCTATACCTTCGGGGCGGAGACGGATACCATCGGCGAGGCGGTCTTCAATACCAGCATGGCGGGCTACCAGGAAATGCTGACCGACCCCTCCTACGCCGGCCAGATTTTGATACCCACCTACCCCCTCATCGGCAACTACGGCACCAATGACGAGGACGATGAATCGAGGCGAATACAGGTGAAGGGATTCGTGGTCAGGGAGGAGTGCGACCGGCCCAGTCACTACCTCAATAATAAGACCATCCACACATACCTTGCGGAGGGCGGCGTACCGGGCATATGGGGCGTGGACACCCGCGCCATCACCCGTCGCTTACGCTCGGCGGGGGTCATGATGGGCATGATAACATCGTCGAAAACGCCCGCCGAGGCCCTGGAAGCGATAAAGAACGCGCCCGACTACGGAGAAATCGACTTCGTCAGCGAGGTTACCACGGAAAAGTCTTACGAGTGGAAAAACGGCGATAAAGCCATGTACCACGTGGTCGCGCTGGACTGCGGCCTGAAATATAACATTTTACGGTTGCTGGCAAAGTACGGCTGCCGCGCTACCGTCGTCCCCTGCACGACCTCGGCGGAGGAAATTTTAAAATTAGAACCCGATGGCATTCTCCTGTCGCCGGGGCCCGGCGACCCCGCCCTGCTGGACTATATCGTCGGGAACGTGAAGAAGCTCGTCGGCAGGAAGCCGGTCATGGGCATCTGCCTGGGCAACCAGCTAATCGCCCGCGCCTACGGGGGCAAATGCTTCAAGCTCAAGTTCGGCCACCGCGGCGGCAACCACCCGGTGCGGGAGCTGGCGACGGGGCGCATCCACATTACCGCCCAGAACCACGGCTACGCCGTCGACCCCGATTCCATAGGCAGCGAGCTTGAGGTAACGCATATTAACCTGAACGATGGCACCGTGGAGGGCCTGCGGCACAAAGAACTGCCCGTCTTCTCCATCCAGTACCACTCCGAGGCGTCACCGGGCCCGCTGGATAACGTGTATTTATTTAAACAGTTCGTGGAGAATATAAGGGAGGAGGGGAAGAAATGACAATTTGTCATTGCGAGGAGCGTTAGCGACGCGGCAATCTCATGGTAACAATTAAGTAAGATGAAGAATAAAACAGAAATATCAGAAGGCAAAGATAGGGATTGCCACGCCTGCGGCTCGCAATGACAGGTAACCGGGGAGTTTGAGGGGCGAAGCCCCTCATAAAGAAAACCTCCCCCTCTCCTGCGGGACGCCTTGCCAGGAGAGGGGGACTAAGGGGGTGAGGTAAAGAAAATGAAACAAAAAGTTTTAGTGATTAGCTGGATTATTTTAATTTTGATTTCAATGATTCTTGTGGGTGCTTTTATTGAGGGTTTAGAGGTATGGCAACAATGGAGTCCTTTTAAGTCAATTTTTGGGGCTGTTTTACTGGTTGGATTATCACATTATCTTACTTGGAAAGTATGTGAGAAGCGAACAGAGGAAAGGAAAAGGGGATAAAAGGAGGTGAGGTAAAATGAAATTACCTAACTGGTTTAAAATCACACTATGGCTGGTACTTATAGCGTTTTTTACCTGGCTATTAAGCCAACGGTATGACGCTATTATCAGCGGGACTTCAAATACTTCAGATATTATACTTTTCCTGATATGGATTGCTTTAATCGCCGCGTTAATCTTTCAAGAGGTCGATTTCTTTGGTGTAAGGCTAAAAAAAGAAATTAATAACCTCAAGTCCGAATTCAAAGAACAGATAATTAATTTAAGGTCTGATATTCAAACCATTAATATGAAAGCAGAGATAAGTCCGCAAATTAATGTCCTTACCCCTTCATCCGATTACGAGTTAGCATCTCTTGAAGAACGTATCGCACCCATTTTGGATAAAGCTCTTGAGGAAAAAGGAATAAAGAAGCCAAAACCTACTGAGCAACCCAAAGCACCAGATGACGCCCAATTTCTCTTCTCAGTTAGGTACGCAATAGAGAATGAGTTAAAACGCATCGTAAAATGGCTTTGGGCTCCTCCAAAAGAAAAACATTACCGATCGCCCCTTCAAATAGCAGATATCCTAGTTAGAAGGGAAACGATTTATCCAGAAGTTGCTGATATGATTCGCGAGATTTATGCTATATGTTCGTCAGCAATCCATGTAGAGGATATTTCAGAAAACCTAGTTAACTTTGTTAAAGACGCATCACCACCGTTATTAGCATATTTAAAATCTATTGAAGAACAAACCAACGAACCAATCTGGGAACCAAAGGAGTAACATTTGACCACCAAGCCATCTAAAGTCTTAATCATAGGGTCGGGGCCCATCATAATCGGGCAGGCGGCGGAGTTCGACTACGCCGGCACGCAGGCCTGCAAAGCCATGCGCGAGGAGGGGGTTATCTCCGTGCTGGTCAACTCCAACCCCGCCACCATCATGACTGATGAAGACGTCGCCGATGTGGTCTATATCGAGCCGCTCACCGTGGACATGCTCGACCGGATAATCGAACGCGAGCGCCCGGACGGCCTTTTACCCACCCTCGGCGGGCAGACGGGACTCAACCTCGCCGTTGATTTAGCCGACGCCGGCGTGCTGGACAGGTACAACGTGCGGCTGCTCGGCACGCCGTTACAGACGATAAGAAACGCCGAAGACCGCGAGCTGTTCAAGCAGCTCCTCCTGAAAATCGGCGAGCCGGCGCCGCCGAGCGCCACCGTCACCAGCCTCAAGGAAGCGCGGAAAGTCGCCAAAGATATCGGGCTACCACTCATCATCCGCCCCGCCTACACGCTGGGGGGGACGGGGGGCGGGGTGGCGCTTACCATGAAAGAGCTTGAGGAAAAAACGACCATAGGCCTGCGGGCAAGTCCCATCGGCCAGGTGCTCCTCGAAGAATCGGTCATCGGCTGGAAGGAAATCGAATACGAGGTCATGCGCGACGCCGCCGACAACTGCATCACCGTCTGCAACATGGAGAACTTCGACCCCATGGGCGTGCACACCGGCGACAGCATTGTCGTGGCGCCCAGCCAGACCCTCACCGACAACGAGTACCAGATGCTCCGGACGGCCAGCCTCAACATCATCCGCGCCCTCGGGGTGGAGGGGGGCTGCAACGTACAGCTGGCCCTCGACCCCAAAAGCGAGAATTATTACGTCATCGAGGTCAACCCGCGGGTCAGCCGCAGTTCCGCCCTCGCCAGCAAGGCCACCGGCTACCCCATCGCCCGCGTCGCCGCCAAGATAGCCGTAGGCAAGACGCTAGACCAGATTCCCAACGCCGTCACCGGCAAGACAGCAGCCTCGTTTGAACCAGCTCTCGATTACATTGTAGTAAAAATTCCGCGCTGGCCCTTCGACAAGTTTGCCTCCGGCGACCGCATCATCGGCACGCAGATGAAGGCCACCGGCGAGGTCATGGCCATCGACCGCACCTTCGAGGCGGCCCTCCAGAAAGCGGTGCGCTCCCTGGAGTTCGGCAAGAGGTCGCTGCTCTGGGAAGACCCCCAGTGGGAGCGCGGCCAAGAGGTTGAAACCTACCCCCTCATGCCCCCCAGCGACCTGCGGTTGTGGGCGATAACGGCGGCGCTGAGGAGGGGTATAACGCCGGAAGAAATCGCCGGGCATACCAAAATCGACGTGTGGTTCCTCGACAAGCTTCAAAACATTATAAATATGGAAAAGACCCTGCTTTCCGAAACACTGACGCCGGAGCTATTGTGGAAGGCCAAGCGACTCGGCTTCTCCGACGAGCAAATCGGCACGCTGGCCGACCGTCTCCCCGAGCAGGTAAGGCAGCTGCGCTATACCTGGCACGTCCGCCCGGTCTATAAAATGGTGGACACCTGCGCCGCCGAGTTCGACGCCGCCACCCCCTACTTCTATAGCACCTACGAGCAGGAAAACGAAGCCGATTCACTCCGGGGAAACAAGGCGGTGGTCATCGGCAGCGGGCCCATACGAATCGGGCAGGGCATCGAGTTTGACTATTGCTCGGTACACTCTGCCTGGGCGTTACAGGAAGCCGGCTATAAAAGCATTATGATTAACTCCAACCCGGAGACCGTCTCTACCGACTTCGATACGTCGGACAGGCTCTACTTCGAAGCCCTCGACGAAGAGAGCGTGCGCGATATTTTAGAAAACGAGAGCACGTCTCGACGCTCCGGCTACATCACTCCTTCATCCTCCATAGTCCAGTTCGGCGGGCAGACGGCGGTCAACCTGGCCACCCCGCTGGCGCAGTCCGGCCTGCCCATCATCGGCTCCAGTGCCGAGGCCATCGACCTCGCCGAGGACAGAAAGAGATTCGAGCTATTCCTCGACGAGCTGTCGATACCGCAACCGCCGGGCGCCGGCGTGACCTCGCTGGACGAGGGCCTCAAGGTAGCGGAACTCATCGGCTACCCGGTGCTGGTGCGCCCCAGCTATGTCCTCGGCGGGCGCGCCATGGAAATCGCCTATAACGCCACCGAGCTGGTGCGCTATATCGGCCTGGCCATGGAGCTGGATACCGGGCACCCCGTCCTCATCGATAAATACCTCCAGGGGAAAGAGGTAGAGGTGGACGCCATCGGCGATGGCGAGACCGTCCTCATCCCCGGCATCATGGAGCACATCGAGCGCGCCGGCGTGCACAGCGGCGATAGCATGGCGGTCTATCCGGGCGTCAATCTGACCCGGAAAGAAGTCGACACCCTGGTCGATTACACCGTACGCATCGGCCTCGGACTCAAGATTAACGGCCTGATGAATATCCAGTTCGTCATCATGCCCGGCGGCGATGAGCAGGCATCGTCGGTCTACGTGCTGGAGGTGAACCCCCGTGCCAGCCGCACCGTCCCCTTTATCTCCAAGGTCACCGGCGTGCCCATGATAAACGTCGCCACCAAGGTCATGCTGGGTAAAAGCCTCAAGCAGCAGGGTTACCGCAGCGGATTGTGGCCGGTAAGCAAGCTGGTGGCCATCAAGGCGCCGGTCTTCTCCATGTCCAAGCTGGTCGGGGTGGATACCCACCTCGGTCCGGAAATGAAGTCCACCGGCGAGGTCATGGGCATCGATTATACGTTCGAGGCCGCCCTGGCCAAGGCAATCCTGGCGGCCGGACTGGCCCTGCCGCCGCAGAGCGGCATCCTCTTCAGCATCGCCGACCGCGACAAGGCGGAGGCGCTGCCCATTATCAAGAAGCTCGCGGCGGCCGGCAGTAAGCTTTACGCCACGGAAGGCACCGCCGCCATGATACAGGCCGCCGGACTGCCGGTAAAAATGACCGGCAAGAAGCTCGACGAGGGTCACCCTAATATTATCGACCTCATCAACGACGGCACCATCGCCGGCGTGGTCAATACCCTCACCGGAGAACACGTCCCATTCCGCGATGGCTTCTACATCCGCCGGGCCGCCGCCGAAAAACGCATCCCGTGCTTTACCTCGCTGGACACGATACGGGCAGCCACAGAGGTAATCTCCCGGGGCAGCCAGATTTATACCGCCCAGCCCCTCCCCGATTACCGCACGAAGGAGCCGAAATGAACCAGGTAAAAGCAGCCATAACCTCCGCCGTTGAAGTTATGCCCGCCTGCCAAAGTTCAGAAGGAACGGCGGGCAGGCCGGAGATATATCTCGTCTGGCTGGACGCTCCGGAAATTGCCGCTGCCGCCGGCCCGGGGCAGTTCGTCATGGTGCGCTGCGGCGGAGATACGGTACTGCCTCGCCCTTTAAGCGTCCACAGGATCGATGGCGGCCGGCTGGCGCTGTTGTTCAGCGTGGCCGGCAGGGGTACGCGCTGGCTTTCACAGCAGGAAAAAGGCGATACTCTGGACATCTTCGGGCCGCTGGGCAACGGTTTTCGTATAGACCCTGCCTCTAAAAACCTGCTGATTGTTTCCGGGGGCATGGGCATCGCCCCGCTGGTCTTCCTGGCCGATGTCGCCGTCGTAGAGGGGAAAAAGGTGACGCTTATCACAGGCGCCCGCTCCGCCGACTGCCTCCTGCCGATATCCTCGCCCCAGGGACTGTTCAACAAGGGCGTGCTGCCCGCCAGCATTAATGTCGTCAATGCCACCGACGACGGGTCGGAGGGCTTTAAGGGACCGGCCACCGACCTTATCCCCTCCTACCTTGAGGGAGTCAACCAGATATTCGCCTGTGGGCCGGTGGAAATGTACCGTACCATGGCACAAATGCTGGAACTGAAAGACAAGCCCGTCCAGCTTTCCCTGGAGATAATGATGGGGTGCGGTATGGGTGTCTGCTACGGCTGCACCATCAAGACGAAAAACGGTCTGAAGCAGGTATGCAAAGACGGGCCGGTGTTCGATATGGGGGAGATAGTGTGGGGGGAGATACGGGAGGTTTGAGGTAAGTTTGCTTGGCCTTCAGATGTTCTCGGTTATTTTATAGAAACCACTATCAAGAAGAATAGTCAAATTCTTCTTTCTTTCCAAATATCCTCATGCATTTGTTTATCTATTGTACATTCAACCAGACTATTAAATTCTTTTTTTGTTAGCTTCAACCTTTTCGCAGTATCCGAAACTACATGGTCAGGTGCTTGCCCACGAGCACTATGGGACAGTTTCCCAACCCTGTACTCGTGCCCATCAATATCTAGCCAAAAATAAACATGGTGGCCAGCCCTATCTTCAGTTGCATCGAGCTTAGCCACCAACGTGCTTCTTATTTCCCGATTATCCATTTATTTTGTTAGAATATCCCTAAGAACTTGTAAGTTCTTGTGCTCCCTATCTCCCAGCCTATCCTCCCTTTTCTCTAGAGAATGAAGATAATCAACTAATGAATTAAACAAATCCTGTTGAGCCTCTTCCATAGATTCGCCAACACCATACTCATCTGTTCGGTGTTCAACTACTATATAATTTCCATCTTCCAACTTTACTTCAGCAAAAAGCGTTTCTTTGAGCTTATATTCATCAGTTACATGAGCACCCTCTTTTACTGTCAGCACACCAATAGTACTAATTAGGTTGAACTTAGTAACTGTACCACTATTAACAGGGAACACCTCCGGCATTACGTCTGTGTAATATGGAATATTTTGAACCAGCATAATTAATCACCAACTTTCTTCACAGGTTAATATCCGAAGATTTCCAAAATTCCTCCCAATCATCGGGAGAAATACTAAGACCATTTAGCACCCGCCTGTCCACATTAACTTTAATCCCTGTCTCAGATTCCATTTTCTTGACCTGTTTTACGATAATCATGGTCATCACCTTCAAATGTTCGATGCTCATTCTTATCGTAGCAAGTCTTTCGGCAGCAACAGGCTTGGCCTGTTCCGGGTGAGGCGTATTTACGGAGAACGACAAATTAGCACCAAATACAGTTGTTGTAATCATGAATTGGTCGGAGTAGACATCAATTGGCTCTTCCATACCTTACCTCCTCCTGTATATCAGCCAAAACCTAAAGGAAAGACACCTATCAGATTATCAGACATAAAGTATTTTGTCAACGGTGTCAACCCTAGTTATTATGGGTTTTATTTGCTTTTGGTCGCATAGCCTTTTTACTCCTTGACTGTTTTTATAATAAGCTCTATTCTTCTTACGTTCGGTAAGGTATTTCCATTCAAAATAAATGGCGATCATAATCGTTGCGATGAAAGCAACTGTAGGTATTAGAAAGTCTATATTGCTCCATATTGACCATATACCTGTATTCATCGTTCTAACCTCACTATCTTTGGTGTTCTATTTGCTTTGGGTGTTGTTCGTTGGGTTGAAAACGGCTTGTTTTACCTTCTACCGAAGGTAAATGATGATGTACGGGAGAATTGGGAGTGGGTAGCTTACCTAATTGCAATAACCGCTTTTGTTTCCCAAGCT
>DAOUEB010000003.1:0-14024 GCA_034430675.1 Dehalococcoidales bacterium | reverse complement strand
GGTCCCGCTATCCTCAATGGGTCTGGTGTTAAGGATTCTACCATACCTCCATTAGTAGGTTCTACCGTGGTTGTGTAGTATACTTCAGCTGGTGTCCGGTAACCGTGGCTCTGGTGGGGACGCTCGGTGTTGTAGAACCGAAAGTAGTTACCAAGACTGATTCTGGCATCCCTGCCATTCTGATATGCTTTCAGATACACCTCCTCATATTTCAACGTCCGCCACAGCCGTTCAATGAACAGGTTGTCATTGTAGCTCCCTTTCCCATCCATGCTGATTTCCACTCCGTACTGCTCCAACAGCCCGGTGAAGGCTTCACTGGTGAACTGGGCACCCTGATCAGTGTTGAAGATATCCGGTCGGCCTTTCCCAAGTGCTTCTTCCAGCGCCTCGACGCAAAAGTCGGCTTCAAGGGTGTTGGAAAGCCTCCAGGAGAGCACGTAGCGGCTGTACCAGTCGATGATGGCCACAAGGTATAGAAATCCTCTTGCCATGGGGATATAGGTAATGTCCGCCGCCCAAACTTGATTCGGCCGGGTTATCTTCATCCCACCGAGCAGGTACGGGTAGATTTTATGCCCTGTTGCCGGTTTACTGGTCTTGGGACGCCGGTAAATGGCCTTGAGCCCCATCAGGCACATTAGTCTCCGGACTCTTTTCCGGTTGACCAGGTGGCCCTGGCTCTTCAGACACGCAGCTATCTTACGCGCCCCGTAGAACGGCGTGGACAGGTATTGACGGTCAATCAGCTTCATGTGAACAAGGTCCTCTTCAGGAATCCCTTTCGGCTGGTAGTACAGGCCGGAGCGGTTGATATCCAGCAACCGGCACTGGCATACCATTGAGAGCGACGGGTGCCGGCGGTCAACCACCTCACGCCGCCGCTCTACGCTCAACGACCCGAAGCTTTGTCGAGAAAATCCCGCTCTACCTTGAGCTGCCCGATTTGCTGATATAACTGGGCAATGAGGCTGGCCTCGTCTTTCTTTTTCTGATTCTGGTCACCGCCAAATATGCCGGCGGCTCCTTCTGCCAGGAAATTCTTCCATTTGCGAATCTGACTGGGGTGAACCTCAAAACGATTGGCTAGCTCGGCGATTGTTTCTTCACCTTTTAATGCTTCCAGGGCTACCCTGGCCTTGAATGATGGGCTGTGTTTCCTTCGGTTCTTTGTCATGTTCTGCTCCTCCTGTTTCCTATTTTTATTTTAGGAGCAAAACCCGACCTTAGCTACCTGTCCAAATTTCGGGGACCACCTCAATAATAGTTGCAGCCCTGGCTTTTATAGGAGTTTCTAAGTTTACCGACTTAAGTTGGGCAAATCCTTCAAACTGGCAAATGGCAACCTGGGCTGTAATGCTATTTGCCATATCTGCAATGACAGTAGTATTAGCGATTGCAGCTATTAACGCGCTGTTTCGTAAGTAAGATTATGTTGATATTTTAATCGAATAATAATAAAATCAGGGTGTCGGTTGACCTAGTGTCTTGACACCCTGATTCTTTTCAAAACTCCTCGGCAGGGAAGGTCTTCCAGCCTTGGTAGGCCGTACAGGTCTCGAACCTGTGACACCCTGATTAAAATTGGGTGTTGTTTTTTGGCTCCAGCGCCTGAGTCTTGATCGTCGCCTGAACAATCAGCCAGAAAGTTACTCCAGCTCAACGGAGACTTAACGTCGAAGCGGTCTTGTCATTCAGGACTGGGCACGTCGTTGATAACGCACGGACCTGCCTTTCCGCACAGTGTCCAGTAACCCGGCTAGGGATAGCCTTCTCAAGCTGGCCCTAACGCCAGTGTCGGTGAAGGTAAGTCCCACCTCACTTAGTCGCTGTTTGACTTCGCCGGTAGAGCGCGGTTCATCAAAGAAGCCTGCCTCCAAATCGCTCCGAATGGCTCCCGTACAAGAAGCCCGTTTCCCCTTCTCTGCTTTAGTGACGGTCGCTACTTTTCTTTTCCGGGGCAAAGCCTTGGCTTTCTCCGGCCTTACTGCAACGTCCTGTGGTAAGCTTTGCAATCCCTTGATAGCAGGCTGGTACGTGTCAAGGTAATGCCGTACGAAGTCAACCGGGCCCTGCAGTTCGATGACGCCTTCCTTAAGGTTAATTACCACTCTTGCCTCATCCATCAGGTCATCTCCTTTTGATTATTGCAAATTGCGTCTGGGCTTTGCACATTATAGCACCAAAGCCACCTTTCACGAAAGGTATGTCATGACCGCTGCACATTCCATCTTTTCGTGCAACTTATCATCCGGAAAAGTATTATCCTTGCCAAGTGAGGTGGCTGTGTTAGAATAAGACCAGTCTCGAATGGTCCAGGGTAACCATATGGCAAGAAGAACCATCATTCATATCGACCTCGACTCTTTCTTCGTTTCGGTGGAACAGGTACTTAATCCCGAACTCGAAGGTAAACCTGTTGTAGTCGGTGGCAAGCCTGACCGAAGAGGGGTTGTTGCGACAGCTTCCTACGAAGCGCGAGCCTTCGGTCTTCACTCCGGTATGCCACTGGTAACTGCCGCCCGATTATGCCCGGACGCCATCTTTATCGAAGGGAATTTTGCCAGGTACCGCGAATTCTCACGGAAGTTTATGGCAATTCTTAGCGACTTCTCCCCGTTTATCGAACCGATGGGCATCGATGAAGCCTATCTGGATGTGACCGGATTTGAAGCGATACATGGTTCCATTTGGCAAATGGCGGACAAGATGAAGCAGCGAATCCGGAGTGAATTGGGACTCTGCGCTTCGATCGGCATCGCAAGCTGTAAAGTAGTCGCCAAAGTTGCATCAGACCTTTCCAAACCGGATGGGCTCATCGAAGTGGCGCCGGGTGGAGAGCGCGACTTCCTGGCGCCGCTGCCCGTAGAAAAACTACCCGGAGTCGGGAAACAGGCCGTGAAGGTCATCAAGGGCTTGGGAGTGCATACGATAGGCGGGCTATCCCGAACGCCTTCTCATACCTTGAAAAGCCGTCTCGGTACCGCGGGAGAAATGCTGCATCGTTTCGCCAACGGTATTGATGACAGGAAGGTGCTCCCACCTGGCGAGGCGAAGTCCATCAGTCGGGAGACCACTTTCGGAGAGGACACCCGCGACCGCTTATTTCTGGAAGCGACTTTATGGGCTCTGAGCGAGAAGGTAGGCGCCGACTTACGGGAAAAAGATAAACAGGCAAAGTGCGTGACTCTGAAGTTGAGATACGCTGATTTCTCAACTATCACTCGTAGCCATACGCTTCGAGAAAGCGTCGATACTGACCGGGCGATATTTGAGACGGGTATTGGGTTGCTCGAGCGGGCACTGGCGATGGAAATACAGGCGGTGCGGTTGGTCGGCATCGGCGTGTCTAACCTGGTGGAGGCGAGCCAGCAGGCGACGCTATTCGCTCCCTCCGCCCGGAAGCTGGAGGAATTGAATAAAGCCATCGACCGCATCCGGAACAAGTACGGATTTGACGCCATACAGACCGGACGGGTGATACGGCTTAAGGATATTTCAACTCAGTCTTGAAGTGAAAAGTACATGCTGAACAAAACATCGTTATGTGACTTCGGGGAAACGGGTACCGGAGACCGCGACTCGTCCTAAATTGAACAATTATGGATTTAGGCTGAAGGAAAGTTCAAAGGTTCTGTGTATTGTACACTGTGGCCCACCATAGCCTCAATTTTAACCGCCGACCCTGCCACTGACCCCAAAAAGGGCCACTGCCTTCCCCAAAATGCACGCAATGTAGCCCAAAGTTGTAGCGCCTTTTCCTGCGTTGTATCTTGGGACTATCGACTGCATTAACCATTCAGTGTGGTCAAATTAGTAATACGCTACTAAAATGTATATCTTGTTGACAAGTAGCGAGAGGTGTATAATTAGCCATGCCAAAAAGCTCCTTTTGAGTTAGAAGTATAGCTAAATTTATGGAGGTATGGAAAATGTATGAGAAAAAGGTGCTTGGATTAGAGGAATCACTGAAAACTGTAGAAGCTATGGTTGCCGAGAACAAAAAACGGGGCGGCCTGCCAATTTCAGTTGCCATTGTGGATGAACACGGCGATATTATCTGCTTTGCCAAGATGGACTCGGTTCCCCTGGCCCCCGGTGAGGTCCAGGGCTTTATGGATAGCGGCGGTTACATGGCTATCAAGAAGGCTTTCACGGCGGCACACTTCAGGGGAGACGCCAAAAAGCTATCAGAAACCATGAGCAAGATGAACCGGAATATCGCTGTTGACTTTGACGCCCGATACGTAGCCCTGTCACAGGGAGGGGCAGTAGCTATCGTGAAGCCCGGTGAGAAAACCGTGTATGGCGCTATCGGGGTCGGCGGTCGTGTCCCGGGGGAGGGCGATGAGGAGATGGCGCAGTATGGCTTAAAGGTTATGCAGGATATCCTGTGGCCGTCTAAATAGAAAATCGAGTCTGGATAAGGCCCGGCTACTCTTCAGTTGTCGGGAGGAATTTTTTCTCGCTAAGGAACTGAACCACGGTTGCAGCTATCTTATCCCGGTCACCTTCGAGCACATCGCCCTGCTTCTGGGTAACGCCGCCGGAGATGACAAGGCGTAGCCGCTCCTCCGCAGAGAGGTTGGAGTCCGGCGTAAACACCTTTTTAGGCCTTGGCCTGGGTAGCGAGAGAGCCACGGTCCCGGTTCTGGACCCCTCGGAGCCCACCTCCCCATAAGAGAGCCCGAGTGTCTCCCGGTTACACTCCGTGATATCTTTTCTAAGCCCGGCCATCAGCGACGGTAGGCTGGCATATCGCGGCTCATTAAGGTCAAGCTCTACCGTGAACAGTGCCGGGAGAAAGACCTCTATCCGGGCCCTATTCCCTTTCTCAAGCTTGCTTTCTATATCGGCTTTCTTAGCCTCGGGAGAAATATCAATTTTTACAACCCTTGAAGCTAACGGGATGTCGAGCCTTTCTGCGATGACACTGCCGACCTGCCCTGCCTCGGTATCAATAGCCTTTTGCCCACAGAGGATAAGGTCGTATTGACCGGAGCCGATAGACTTGGCCAGTATGACCCCGGTAGCGTAGCTATCGGAATTTTCGAAGCTTTTATCCCAGAGAAGCATTATCTCATCGGCGCCCATAGCCAAGCACTGGCGTAGAAGCCTCTTTGCTGAGGGAGGGGCCACAGATATCAGAGTAACCCGGCTGGTTCCGTCCCTCTCCTTTATCCGCACGGCTTCCTCCAGGGCGACCATGTCATAAGGGTTAACTATGTAGACCAGGTCGTCGCTGTTAATAAGGCCGGTATTCGGGTCGAGCGTAACAATACTGACATCAGGCACCGGCTTGATACATACCGCTATATTCACTAAGTGCCTCCCTGCTTCATACTTCCGGTATTAACCGTAACGCAAACAGACCCCGAAGCCGCCCCGTGGGTAGGCCCATTCAATAGCGCCGGCGGTGCAGGCGATACGGCAGGCGCCGCACTCCACACAGCCCTGCCATGAAAAGACCAGCTTGTCTTCCGCCAGCGTATAGTTTTGTACCGGGCAGATATAAAGACAGGCTTTCTCCTGACAGGTTTCGCATATTCCGGTATTCACCCTGATATGCGGCTCGGCATCAACATTGAATCTTATGGTGACCAGTTTATCTTCTATGGCCATATTAACGTCCGCCCTGCCTGTATAATATCTTTAGCTAATCGCCAGGGCGAGATTTTTCCCTTCATCTCCTCCCTGACCAGGCTTAATATCTTCTTTCTCGGCTGACCGTTAACCTGGAATATCCTCCTTGATATTCCGCAGACCAGCGACGGATATAGCCCGTATATGCGGGGATTGTCCTGGAAGCCCGGGGCATGGCGAAAAGTTTTCAGGTCCTTAAGCACAAAACTTTCCTCAAGCAATCTCCTGTAACAGGAAAGCCCTTTTCTGGAGAAATCCCCTTTCTGGCTGGCCGTTACGATAGCCTGAGCGGCGGCATAACCGGAGGCAATAGCGAAATTCATTCCCTGAAGGGTAAGCCCCGTTGATACCATGAAGCCGGCGGCGTCACCCGCTACCAACAGGCTGTTGCCGCAGAGTTCGGGTACCATGTTTATCCCCGCCTCGGGAATCAGGTGCCCTGAATACTCCTTCAGGACGGCATCTTTGATAGCCGGCTTGACGCAGGGATTACTCTTGAAATCATCCAGAAGGTCGGCGATAGAGGTTTGCTTTTCCTGCAGCGAGCTTAGCCTGACAACCATGCCAAGGGACAGGCTGGATTTATTGGTATACAGAAAGGCGCCTCCCGTCAGGCCTTCGGTGCAGTCCCCGACGAAGCTCTGGGCCAGCCCTTCGCCTTCGGAAAGACCGAACCTTGCCTCTATAGTTTCTGCGGGGAGAGCCAATACCTCTTTGACGGCGACGGCAAAGGACGAGCCGTCAAATTCTTTCCTGAGGCCGGCCTTTTTCGCCAGCAGGGAGTTGGCGCCGTCGGCGGCGATAACGACATCGGCAAGCACTTCCCCCTCAGCTCTCTGCGCCATGACACCGGCGACTTTATCCCCGTCCCAGATGAGGTCATCGACAACCGTTTCCGGGATAAGGAAAGCCCCGGACTCTTCCGCTTTACCGGCGTACCAGGGGTCGAATTTTGCTCTAAGTAAGGTAACACCATTATAGGGCGGAGAGCCGAATTCATTGTCTGCCGAGGTAATAGAGAAGGACGCATCGGTAGTCAGGAAGGTAAGGACATGCCTAGTTACGTACCTTTCAATCGGGGCCTGCTTCCAGAAATCAGGTAGAAGCTCATTGAGAGCCTCGGTATAGTACAGCACCCCGCCGAACATATTCTTGGCTCCGGGTTGGTCGCCCCTTTCGAAAACCGCGACCTTCATCCCGGCTCGCGCCAGTACGATGGCCGCGGTGCAACCGGCCGGCCCG
This sequence comes from Dehalococcoidales bacterium, assembly GCA_034430675.1. Taxonomy (GTDB): domain Bacteria; phylum Chloroflexota; class Dehalococcoidia; order Dehalococcoidales; family RBG-16-60-22; genus JAFGPF01. Next base: position 7,139 of record DAOUEB010000003.1, on the reverse strand, counting down.
GCGCCGACAATGACGACATCAAACTTTTCCGGCATTACCTGCCTCACCGCTATTCTTACTGGTTTCCCCTGCTAATCCGCGCAGCTGTTCGATGATGGCGGAGATTATCTCGGTGGCATCTCCAATGATACTCATATCTGCAACCTTGAAAATCGGGGCGTTGCGGTCTTTATTAATGGCGATGACAAACCCTGAGTCCTTCATACCCAGGACATGGTAGACCGAACCTGATATACCACAGGCAATGTACAGCTTCGGGGCAACGGTTGTCCCGGTCTGGCCGACGAGTTTCTTGCGGGGGAGCCATCCTTCGTCTATCGCCCCCAGCGAACCCGCCACGATGCCCCCTAACTGCCCGGCCATCTCTTCGAGAAGCTGAAAGTTTTCACGGCTGGCTACCCCCTTGCCCCCGGCCACAATAACATCGGCTTCGTCAAGGCTAATTTTATCGGGGTCGGCTTTGACCACCCCTTTCAAGCGTATGCGGCTCTCGCTCCGACCCAGCTCCGGTGTGATTATCTTTATCTCCACCTTCCTGGCGGTATCCTGGCGGGCTATTGTCATGATGCCGGGCTTTACCGTGGCCATCTGAGGCCCTGACGCCGGACAAAGAATCGTGCTGCTTACCATGCCCCCGTGGGTGAGTTTGGTTCCCGATAGCCGCCCCCCCTGATTGATAGCCAGGCTGATGCACTCCGAAACCAGCCCCGTTCCCAGCCGGGCCGCCACCCTGGGAGCTATATCCCGGCCGGTCAGGGTAGCCCCGCACAGGAATACATCCGGGTTTTCGTCCTTAATAAGCCCGCATAGAGCTTCCACGCAGAGTTCGGCGTTGTACTCCAGGAGCTGGGGGCTATCTAAAAGAAATACTTCATCGGCTCCATAGCTCGCCAGTACCCCGGCCAGCTCCCGGCTGTCGCTGCCGGCCACCACTGCAACAACCCTGCCCCCGAGGTCATCGGCCAGCTGTCGGCCACAACTCAAAGTCTCAAGGCTGGCAGCCTCTATCTGCCCTTCCTTTTGCTCTGCCAGAACACAAACACTCTTGCTTTCAGACAATTTAAATATTCTTTCTTTCGGTTTTGAGCCGGTCTACAGCAACCGGCCCACGGTCGCTCCATCCCAGACCGAGTCCTGGAGGAGACGCGGCGAGAGGCAGTGACCGATGGCATAAATCTCCTTGACCTCATCTTTCAGGGCCTGGTATAGAGCATCATCCGCTCTCCCGATTGCCGAAAATACCACCGTATCAACCCCCTCGATACGCCTTTCGACGCCCGTTATAGCATTGCCGGTGACCACGGTACTATCTGTTATCTCCTTTACCTGCGTCAGAGGCGTGATAATGCCGCCTTTGGTCAATAGCTGTTGATACATGAATGTCATGGTGGCTGCTTCCAGTTCGGAACCGGCGTAAAGGCAATGTGTGATTAGCTCCACCTTCTTCCCTTTATCCACGAGGAAGTTAGCCACTCCCAGTGCCTGCTCGTGCTGCTCGGCGGCTATTACCACCACATTATCACCCACCTCCACTTTGCCCTGCAAAACGTCCCGCACCCATACCACGTTATCGTTGTTGCCTCCCTTTACCACAGGCATAGTGGGCACCGAACCCGTAGCTACCACCACGGCGTCGGGGTTCTTTTCCCTTACCATTTCCGGCGTAACTTCCGTTTCCCGTATGACTTCCACGCCGAGAAGCTTCATCTGGTAAGCGTAGTACCTGGGAACCTCGGCGAAGTCTTCCCTTTTCGGTATTCTGGCGGCTACGTTAAGCTGGCCTCCCAATTCTTTTTCCCTCTCGTATAGAGTAACCTGGTGTCCTCTCAATGCGGCCACCCTGGCTATCTCCAGGCCGGCAGCTCCTCCTCCGATTACCATCACCTTCTTTTTAGTCGCCGCCGGGATTATTGTCGCCATCCTCTCTTCCCTGCCTGCCTCCGGGTTGATAGCGCAGGTGATGGGAGCCCGCCTCAAGAAGTTGCCGGCACAGGACTGGATGCAGGCGATGCACTTGCGTATCTCATCGGCTCTTCCTTCACGCGCCTTGTTGGGCCATTCGGGGTCACAAATGAGGGCTCTGGCCATGCCAATCAGGTCTGCCTGATTGTCCGCCAGTATTCGCTCGGCCTGAACAGGGTCGTTGATTCTGCCGTGGCATATCACCGGGAGACTGACCACTTCCTTGACCCCGGCGGCCAGATAAACGAAGCATCCCAGGGGGAAATGCATGGGAGGAATGTGCCCGGCCATACCGGCACCAATACTGAGGTAGTCCACCTGGCCGCTCGCCTCCACTTTAGCGGCGAGAACCTTGGCATCATCCAGCGTCGTGCCGCCATTCATCAGCATATCGCCGACAAGCCTGAAGCCTACCACAAAATCGGTGCCGACGGCTCGCCTGACGGCATCAATGATTTCCATATGCAGTCTGAAGCGGTTCTCCAGGCTGCCGCCGTACTCATCGGTGCGCCTGTTGGTGAGAGGAGATAGAAATGAAACAAGTAGCCCGCCCGTGCCCATGTCGGAAGTAATTTCAACACCGTCATATCCCGTCTCCCGCATCCTGCGGGCTGAGGCGGCGTATGATGTTACGATTAGCTTTATTTCATCAATGCTAATCTCGTGAGTTATGCTATTACCTAATGCACTAGGCAGCAGCCCCATTACTCCTCCTGATACGGATGCCGCAAATCCCGCTCCCGCGTCGTCTATAAAACCGGTTAACGGGCCGAGGTGTGAAAGCTGTGCCACGACCCTGGCTCCATGGTCATGTACAGCCCTGCTGATCATCTCAAAAGCGGGCATCGCTTTATCATCACATGTTGCAACGTAACTGCGAGATGTACTGGAAGGCCATACCACGTTCTGCGGCGTTACAATCAACCCGGCCCCTCCCCTGGCCCTAGCCGCCAGGTAATGCATCATTCTTTCATTTGGCGCTTCACCTTCGCCAAAGAAAGCCGTACAATGAGCGGGGTAGACTATCCTGTTGCGTAGTTTTATATTGCCTATCTTGATGGGTGAAAATAGATATTTGAATTCCTGCTCGGCCATGTTCATACTCCCCGTTTTAAGCTATAAATTTGCCCGCGGAGACACCCGGTTCATTTTCCCAAAGGGGCTACAATGCGCTGGCTGCAACATAGGCGTCAGCTATGGAATCAAGCAATTTCCGCGGTGACAAAGCCTGCCCGACCAGATGTAGTTCTTTCACCTGCCCCTTCAGGGCATGATATAATGCATCGTTAGCCCTCTCATCGGTGCAAACAACGACGGTATCAATCCCCTCAATTTGTCGCTCAGCATTGGTAATTACACGATAAACCGTGGCAGTCTTACCATTTACTTCTTTAAGACCCGTGAGAGGTGTTATCACCACCCCCCGGCTGAGAGCGTTAAAGTAAGCGGTCTCGATTGTGTAAATATCTACTTCAGTGCCGGCGAAGACAGAGTCGGTTATCAGTTCCACCTTCTTGCCTCTCTCCGCCAGGAAATCGGCTGTATCCAGCCCGTACAGGTGATGCTGATAATCCACTACCAGTACGTTCTGTCCTGTTTCCACTTCTTCCGCGAGAACCTGCTTCATCGCCACTACATTACCATTATCAGACCCCGGTATTTCCGGCATGAAGGGCAACCCTCCCGTGGCGACGATGACGGCGTCAGGCTGCTGCTGGATAACCATCTCGGGGGTGACATTTATTCCCAGATGCACATCAACATTGAGTAATTTCATCTGGTAAACAAAGTATCTCTTGGCCTCGGTAAAGTCCTGCCTCCCGGGAGCCTTGGCGGCGATATCCAGGTCCTTCGCCAGGACATCATTTTTCTCGTAGAGGGATACTTTATGGCCTCTTAAAGCGGCTACCCTGGCAGCTTCGAGTCCGGCGGCTCCCCCACCGATTACCATCACGGTCTTCTTGTTTTCGGCGGTCTTTACAGTCCCCTGGATTTCCCTGCCCGTCTCATAGTTGAGGGAGCAGGCAATCGGCAGCGCCATAAAATTGGGGCCGACACAGCCCTCGTTGCAGGCGATACAGCGGCGTATTTCCTCAAGCCTGCCCTCCCGCGCCTTGTTGGGCATTTCGGGGTCGCACATCACAGCCCTGGTCATGCCAATCAGGTCTGCCTGGTTATTGGCCAGAATGTTCTCCGCCAGCACCGGGTCGTTAATCCTGCCGACGACGACCACAGGAAGCTCGACGACTTCCTTAATCCCGGCGGAAATATAGGTAAAAGCGCCCAGCGGGAAGTACATGGGAGGCACGTGCCCTGCGCCGATGGCATCGGCGCAGGCAAACAGGTAGTCCAGCTTACCCGTAGCTTCCAGAGCCCTGGCAATTTCTTTTGCTTCATCAAGGGTATTGCCATGCTCCTTGGTCCACCAGACGCGTTCGACGAACTCATCCCCGTTAAATCTCACGCCCAGAGGCATATCCGGCCCGATGTTCTCTCTTACAGAGTCGATGCACTCCAGTAAAAACCTCATGCGGTTTTCCAGGCTTCCCCCGTATTCATCGGTACGCATATTAAGCGTCGGGGACAGGAATTGGGCTTGAAGCAAGGCCCAGGCAGCTATAATTTCAATGCCGTCATACCCGGCCTTTTTCATTACCAGGGCGGCTGCCCCGTACGCCTTTGCAAAACGCTTGATATCATCCTTATCCATAGCATGCGGCACACTCGCGGCTCCGGCCTTAAGCGGCCATCTGACCTTTACCGGTGATGGCGCCAGCGTCGCACCGCCACCGGTCATCCGTGCCCACATACGACCGCCATGGTGGAATAACTGGGCAAAAATTTTCGTGGGATACTGGTGCACGGCGTCGGCCACCGCCTTCAACTCCGGAATCATGGCTTCGTTAGTGACAAAAGGAGGATGAGGCGAAGACATAACCATCCCGGCTCCACCTTTAGCTCTGGCGGTAAAATACTGTATCTTGCTGTCGCCGGTGAGCCTGTGAAAAGCCCCTGTCATCACTATTCTATTGGGTAAGGTTACATTGCCTATCTTGATAGGAGAAAATAGATTTTTAAATTCTTGCTCTACTATATTAGCACCTCACTATCTCAGTATTGGCACGTGATGCCTTTCCTGGAAAGTAGCATGATAAATACGCGCATCCTCATTCCCGATTTCTTCTATGCGTCACCAGCGATCATGACACAACTGAGACACGGATACTTTAGCTGGTTGAATTACCCTTGTCAAGACTTCTGTGTGAATCGTCAGGGAAAATGGGACAGTTAGAAGACATAACCTAATAGACACTTAAGGGCTCACTCCGGAGCTAACGAAGCAGTAAATTATCGATTAAAGAAGGAGTAAGCCATGGTACAACAGATGACCGATAACTTCTGGCAGGCTGAAGACGGGGTTCACCTCATGTTCAAAATACTTACTTTAAAGGGTGGACCAGATTATCGGGGCAGGTCAAAATCACTCAAGACGATTAAGGATTCTGACTCTCCAACGCTGTTTCTCTTGTTATTTTTTCATCATACTGGATAAACTCTTCCCTGCCCAACATATACCCCGGAGGAACCCATTTCATTTCCTTCAAGTTCTGCGTTATGGTGGGTATCCATTGATACGGGATAGATATCAGCATCCATCCCTCCGGAAATACCTGCCTCCCTTTCATACCGTAAGACAGGCTGGGCATAGTGTAATTCACCTTACCGCTGAGATAGGGATAGATGTAAAGCCAGGAACACACGCCTACTATCGTCGCCCGGCTCTCGTACATCTCACCGGTGGAATAGGTCATTGCCCTCAGCAGGATTTCCGCCTGGCTGGGAGTGGCCGTAATAACAAGAAGGTCCGGCTCGAACTTCAATTTGTCTATCGGCGAGAAAGCAACATAGTTGACCGAACCCGTCTCTAAATTGGAGATAAATGTACGGAGCCGAATGTTGGCACACGGTTCCTGAAAGAGTTGAAGTTTTACTCCCAGCAGTCCGCCGTCGGAGCGATGCGGCGAATCGCCCATCATGCCGAGAAATATCTTTCCGATACAATTTTCTTCCTCTTTAGTGAAATAGAAGGGCGTCCCTCTCTGCTGCGCCTCTTTGACCATTTCGCAGAGGCCCAGTTGTTTATCCAGCTTCTCGATTCCTTCCGGCTTGTGGAAAAAGTAATTGACACCTACAGGCGGTCTCTCAAATTTGAATTGACTGTAAACGGACAGATCCGTTTGAAGCGGCCTCATATTAACCTCCTATTAAACCGGGGCGGTACGTTCGACTATTTTTACTACCATACTATATGAAAAAAGACCTCGTGAGCAACCGCCGGTTAAATGACCGGGGAAAGGTATGCGCCTGCACGCCGCCTGGTGAAACGAAGGACTTTTCCGCTACACACCAGTACCTTGAGGATAATCCGACCGATACTCCTTCCGATGACTACACCATAACTATTGCAGTACACGATGATGATACCGGTGTCGGTACAGATGTTGTTACTATCACGGAAGTCGCACATAGCCTGGACTGTTGATTAGTGGCCGAGGCCCATTTAACATTTACTCATTTTGTTAAGGTAGTGCAAATCGCCTGTGCACAGCCTGCCTCACTTTTGACTAAGGGCGGGTATTTCTCTTTAATCACAGCTTGTTGGAGGCGATTACCTCCAACGCAGATGCGATGTGCCTCTAACTGTGTTAGGCCCAGTGTAACTGACGGCCTGTAGCCTCTAACTAATCCAATTGACAAAAGAAATAAGGAGGTATAGAATTAGAGAATGATAATGAGTCTCTATCTCAATCTAATTAATGAGATATACTGCTGGATGGTCATCTCTCAGCATTGCCCCGGTGGAGAGATGACCGGATAAGGGAAAACACTATGAGCAAATACAAAGCAAAGTTTCTACCAGATGATAAATATGAAACCATCGGCAAGGCCAGACCGCGGGGAATCTGTGGCTCGGGACTGATCGACGCTATTTATGAACTCGCCAGGAACAGGATAATAGGCCAGGATGGAAAATTCAATTTACCTCTTAATGACCAGAGAATAACTGTGGAAGATAACGAACCCCGGTATATACTGGCCTTCCCCGAGGAGACGGAAACAGGAGAGGCAATAACTATTTCCGAATCAGAAATCGGTAACCTTATTAAATCCAAGGG
>DAOUEB010000002.1:0-14273 GCA_034430675.1 Dehalococcoidales bacterium | reverse complement strand
TTCACCATGCGGTCAATGAAGGGGATGATGAGAAATAGTCCGGGTCCTCTGGCACCGACCAGACGCCCCAGGCGGAAAATAACGCCGCGCTCGTATTCGGAGACGATTTTCACGGCCATGGGGATAAGGATAAGAATAACGACAACAATAACACCTATGATAATTGGACTCATTTGTGCACCTCCTTTTTTATTTCTTGGTTACTATTAATTTCAGGCCATCGACCTTGGTAATAATCACCTCCTCTTCTGGCGCTACCCGGCCTTTGTCAGCTATGGCTGTCCAGCGTTCTCCCTCGATGAGTACCACCCCCTTCGGCTCCAGAGCTATTTCGACTACAGCCGTTCTGCCCACGAGTTCTTCCTTACCAGCGGCTACCTTTTTCTGGTGGGCCCGGACCGACCAGATAACCACAAGGACCAGTAAGATAACGATAACAACTACTATCACGACTATCAACCAAACAGGCATATAAAGCAAAAAACCCTCCTTTGTTGTCGATATTAATCTACTTAGCCGGTTGCTTTTTATTGACGTACAGGATCAGGCCGTCGACCCTGTTGATAATTACTTCTTCCCCGGGTTTTATTTCCCCTTCTTCGGAGATGGCATTCCAGCGCTCTCCCTTAAAAAACACGGTGCCCTCGGGATTCAGGGCGATTTTCACCGCGGCTGTCTTGCCAATCAGTTCCTCGCGCCCGGTCTTGGCCTGCTTGCGGTGGGCGCTTATGGCGTGGTGGACGATAAAGCTGAGGGCTCCGGCAATAATGATGGTCACGGAGGCAATGAGCCACGGGTTTATCCTGAACACGGGGGATGCCCCCTGGAACAGGATTAACGAGCCGATAACCAGCGCGACGACACCGCCGGCGGTGAATATGCCGAAGGTAGTCGTCAGCACCTCACCGATGAAGAGACCGATGGCCAGAACGATGAGTAATATCCCGGCGTAATTCACCGGCAGCATTCCCAGCGAGTAGAAGGCCAGCAGCAGGCTGATGCCACCGACCACTCCCGGGAAAATAAGGCCGGGATTGAATATCTCCACCATGATACCCAGTGAGGCTACGCTGAGCAGTAAATACGCGATATTGGGGTCGGCGATGGCGTACAGGAAACTCTCGATGGTCTGCATGGGGACATCATTGATGAAGGCGTTACTGGTTTGCAGCGTGACTACCTGGTTGTTGAGCATGATTACCTGCCGGCCGTCCAGTTGAGCGACGAGGGTTTCGAGGTCGGGGGCGACCATGTCGATGACGTTAAGCTCCAGGGCTTCGCGCTCGGTGGCGGAAACGCTTTCCCGTACGGCATTTTCCGCCCATTCCATATTGCGCCCGTGAGTCGCGGCGAGACTCCTGATATAGGCGGCGGCGTCATTGACCACCTTCTCCTCCATGGTCTCGGACATGCCGGCTTCACCTTCTTCGCTTATGGCCACCGGGTGAGCGGCACCGATGGCGGTGTTGGGGGCCATAACGGCCACGTGCGCGGCTATGGTGATAAAGACTCCGGCCGAAGCTGCCCTGGCTCCCGACGGAGCCACGTAAACAACGACAGGTACGCGGGAGTTGACCATAAGCTGGATGATATCGCGCATGGCGGTGTCCAGTCCGCCGGGTGTGTCCATCTGGATGATAAGGGCCTGGGCGCCGCTGTTCTCGGCCTCTTCAATGCCCCGCTCCACGTAGTCAATCAGGACGGGATTGATAGCCCCCTTGATGGTAAGAACGTTGACATGGGGAGTCTGCGCGTAGACGCCGGCACCTATAGACAAGGCCAGCAGCAGGATTACCAACGCCAGTATTATTCTCCTGATTTTAATCATAAATCGTAACCTACCAAATTCATTTCATTATAATTGTATTACAGTTTTAATGCAATTTAAACCGTGAGGTGGTCTCTGGCTGTTCTCGATTTGTTGTCTTACCTCACCCCTGCCCCCTCTCCAGCCCTTGAGTTATCTTTTCCCTCCCATGCCGCCCTCGCACCATCTGCGGCTTATCCCGCAGTAATATACCCCTCTCCCTTGATGCCTGCCTGCACGCCTGCCTGCGCTAAAGCTTCAGTGAAGGCAAGCCGCTCTCGCCTGCCAAAGAACCTGTTCGGCGAGCAGGTCGGCGAAGGCAGGAGGATACAGGGGGTGGGGTAGATAAGAATTGAATAGCTGCGTGAATTAGTGTAAATTAATATAGTATTTGTATTCCAGCCGTATAAGGATAAAGCGTGAAAATCCAGAGATGTAAAGGGATGCGGGACCTCTCCCCTGCGGAAATGACGGTGTTCCGCCTGGTGGAAGGGATAAGCCGCGACATCTGTGCCGGGTGGGGTTATCAGGAGGTCAGGACGCCGACCATCGAGCACCTGCACCTGTTTACCTCGGCGGGAACGCTGACGCCCGGTATGCTGGGTAAGGTATATTCCTTCCTGGACTGGGATGGCTGGAGTGGGGAGAGGGTGGTATTGCGTCCTGACAGTACTATACCGGTCGCACGACTTTATACCGAAAGTAAGGAAGACGGAGGACTGGCTAGGCTCTTTTATGCCACGAACATCTTTATTTTTGAAGAGGCCGGGGAGAAAACGAGGGAGAGGTGGCAGTGTGGGGCCGAACTTATCGGGGCGGGGGCGGCCATGGCTGATACCGAACTGATAGCGCTATCCCTGGAAGTCTTGAAAAAGCTGGGACTGAAAGGTGTGGAACTGAGGCTATCCCACGCCGGACTGATTAAGGCATTACTGGAAAGGCTCGGTCTCAGTCCGGATGAGCAGAATAAAATGTTCGACCGGATTCTGGATGGGGATGCCGAAGCGCTGGCTGAAGTCAGCCGGGAGTCGCCGGAGGTCGGCAATACTCTGCGGCCTTTCCTGAGTCTGAAAGGGCAATCGCCCGGGTTTCTCAGGAACCAGAGGGACCTCCTTGCGCAGAGTATGCCGGAAGTCCGCCCGCACCTCGATGATTTCTTAAAGGCCGTGGCCCTTCTGGATGAGCTGGGGGTAAAGTACCAGATAAACATTGCCTCCGGGGCCGGCTTCGAATACTATACCGGCATAATATTTCAGCTCTTCATCGGCAAAGAGAAGGTAGGGGGAGGGGGTCGGTACGATGCCCTGATTCCGTCCATGGGGGGTGGGGATGTGCCCGCCTCCGGCTTTGCCCTGTACCTCGACCGCCTGATGAACCTGGTGAAACCAGAGGTTTTTGTAAAGACAGTACCGGAAAGAGTTCTGGTAAGGGTAAAATCTGACGGTGCTACGAAGGAGGCTTTTAAAGCGGCCGCCGACCTGCGTGGAGCCGGGTATATCGCCGAGCTTGACCTGAATGGCCAAAAGACAGACGCGAGGTGGATGCTTGAGGTGCGGAGCGAGGCGCCGAAGTTCACGATGGTTGATAATATAAAGTCCAAACGGGTCGATTTTCAGACATTCAACGAGGTTCTAAAACAACTGGAGGGGGAAGGTGGCGATAAAGATAGCCCTGCCTAAGGGGCGACTGCTGAGAAAGACGGCGGCGATGCTCCAGAAGGCAGAATGGGGCCTGGACGAATACCACTCCGATATGGGTTTCTACCGGCCGAGGTCGCAGAAATTCCCGGACCTTCTCATCAGGGTGTTTCATGAGAAGGATATCCCTATCCAGATAGCCATGGGGAACTACGACCTGGGGATTTGCTGCTTGGACTGGATTGAAGAGCTGCTGGTGAAATACCCCAGCAGCGACCTCGTTAAAGTAAGAGACCTGCTCTACGGGGAGGGTGCATTATATGTGGCGGTGGATTCCCCGCCGGGAGACCTGCGGCAAAACGGGGCCCCGGTGCGTATCGCCAGCGAGTACCCCAATCTGGCGGAGGCTTTCGCGTTAAGGAAGCGTATGAGTCGTTTCAGCATCTTCCCGGTGTGGGGTGCCGCCGAGGCCTACCCCCCGGAAAATGCGGATATGGTGTTGCTTTCGGCTAAAGCCAGTGCCGAGCTGGCCGGCTACGGTATGGTGCCGGTGAGCAAGATGCTCGACTTCAGCGCCTTTCTCATCGCCAACAGGAACAGATGGGAGACCAGGAACCTTGATAAACTGGTGACGTCCATTTGCGATATGCTACCGGAGGTCGAAAAAAAGGCACCTGTTAAGAGTGAAGTCGGTAGTACGAAAATAAAAACGCGTAAACGTGCCGGAGAAACGGCCGCGGATGCTGTCAGGCTGGCTCTCCCCGACGGGCACCAGCAGCAGCCGACGGTTGACCTTTTAAGCAGGGCGGGTATCGGGATTGACGATTATCCTTCGGAGACGGGGAATCGCCGCCCGGAGATTAACATTGACGGTGTAACGGTCAAGGTTATCCGACCTCAGGACATGCCGTTGCAGGTGGCCAACGGGAATTTCGACCTGGCGATTACCGGTCGGGACTGGCTGACCGAACATCTGGACCAGTTCCCGTCGAGTCCGGTTAAAGAGCTTTTAGACCTTAAGTCCAGCCGGGTAAGAATCGTGGCGGTAGTCAGCCGGGAGCTTCCGGTCGATGATACCGGCGGTTTGCGGCAGCTTATTGCCGAAAGGGAAGAGCCGTTCCGGGTTGCCTCCGAGTACGTGAATATAGCGGACAAGTATGCCCGGGACAACCGACTCGGGCACTACCGGGTGATTCCTACCTGGGGGGCCACCGAGGCCTTTCTGCCGGAAGATGCCGACCTGCTTATCGAGAATACGGAGACGGGGAGGACTATTGCCTGGCACAACCTCAAAATAATCGACACGCTCTTCGAATCGACGGGCTGCCTTATCGGCACTACCGATGCTGTATCTGCCGTTAAAGACAGGCGGATTGAGGCTCTGATAAAGAGACTGCGGGCGGCTGTGGAGGATGTTTAGATGAAAATCATCGAAGGTTTTGAGTCGGCAAAGCCAGTATTGTCCCGGCAGACTCCGAAAGAGTCGCCGGACAGTGACGACCGCGAGCGCGTAGTCAGGCAAATCGTCAACGATGTACGTGACAGGGGCGATGCCGCCCTTTTTGAATACACCGAGAAGTTCGATGGCGTTAAACTGGCTTCACTGGAAGTAGATAAAGAGCGGATAGACCGGGCGTACCGGCAGGTAGACGCCGGGCTTCTTTCCGCCCTGAAACTGGCGTCAGAGCGGATAACTGCTTTCCACACGGAGCAGAAAAAGAAGCTTTTACAGGAAAGTGCCGGGTCGAATCTGGGCTGGCTGATACGTCCGCTGAATCGGGTCGGTGTGCATGTCCCCGGTTTCACAGCGCCGCTGCCGTCATCGCTGCTGATGACGGCCGTTCCCGCCAGGGTGGCCGGTGTTAAAGAGGTTATTCTGGTAACACCACCGGGAAAGCAGGGCGGGGTTTCGCCGGTAACACTGGCGGCTGCCAGGATTGCCGGGGTCGACCGTGTTTTTTCCATCGGCGGCGCTCAGGCCATTGCCGCCCTGGCCTTTGGTACCGAGTCGGTCCCCGGGGTGGACAAGGTCTATGGGCCGGGCAATATCTTTGTTTCCCTGGCCAAGAAGATAGTCTATGGAGTGGTCGGCATCGACGGACTTTACGGGCCGAGTGAAGTTATCATCATCGCCGATGAAACGGCCAATCCGGAGTACTGTGCCGCCGACCTTCTGGCTCAGGCCGAGCATGGCTCACTGGCTTCGGCCATATTGATAACAACCTCTCGGAGATTGGCCGACGAAGTGAATAAAGAAATCGAGCGGCAATTGGATGCCCTGCAGCGTAAGGATATTACCGCCGATTCGCTGGAGAGTCGGGGGTTGATAGCGGTGGTGGGTAGAGTCGGTGAGGCGATAGAACTGGCCAACCTTTATGCCCCGGAGCACCTGTGTCTCGTCGTGAAAGACGCGGCTGACTATATAGAAAAGGTGGAAAATGCCGGGTGTCTTTTCGTGGGGGAAAAATCTATCGAGGTACTCGTCGATTACGTGGCCGGGCCGAGCCATGTGCTGCCCACGGAAGGGACGGCACGGTTCAGTTCGCCGCTTAATATCTGCGATTTTGTTAAGATTATAACTCTTGTCAATACGGATGAGCAGGATATTAGACATCTGGGCAAATCGGCGTCGGTTATCGCCAGGGCCGAGGGACTCGACGCCCACGCCCGGGCAATAGAGAAGCGACTTGAGGACATGGGTCAGGGAGGTAGTTAAGTGGTCGATTCTGATGGAATAGAGAAGCTGATTCGCTCCAATCTGGTGGGGTTTACCGGCTACAGCGCCAGTACCTCTCCGGACACGCTGGCGGGCAAGGTCGATGTGCCTCTGGATAATATCATCAAGATGAACGCCAACGAGAATCCCTACGGCTGCTCCCCGAAGGTGCTCCAGGCGCTAGCCGATTGTCCTCATTTTCATATCTATCCAGATGATGGACAGCAGGAGCTGCGCAAGCTGCTGTCGGGGTATGTCGGCGTCGGCGCGGAGAGTATTGTAGTGGGGCATGGCAGTAATACACTCATCGACCTCATCGTACGACTGTTCGTTGAACCGGGTGACGAGGTGATAAACTGTGTACCTACCTTCGATATCTATCGTTTCAGCACCGAGATATGCGGTGGCACTGTGGTTAACCTTATAAGGGATGATAATTTCGCGATAGATGTTCAAGAAGTTAAGACAGCTATCAGCGATAATACCAGGCTGATATTTCTGGCTACTCCCAACAATCCCACCGGGAATGTCATACCCCGGCAGGACATCGTGGAGATTATCGAAACAGGAGTGCCCGTGGTGGTCGACGAGGCCTACTACGAGTTCAGCGGGGAAACAGTCTTGCCCCTGGTCGGCCGGTACAAGAACCTCATGGTACTGCGGTCCTTCAGCAAGTGGGCGGGACTGGCCGGACTGAGGGTTGGCTACGGTATTTTCCCGCCCCGGATAGCCGATTACCTGATGGCGATAAAAATTCCGCATAACGTGAGCGTAGCCGCAGAAATCGCCGTGCGGGCGTCGCTTTCAGACCTGGACTACCTGCAGGGCAGGGTGAAAGACATAGTTGCCGAGAGAGAAAGATTGTTTGGTGAGCTTAAACGGGTGTCATGGCTGAAACCATATCCGTCTCAGGCCAATTTCATTTACTGCGAGGTCCTAAAGGGCGGCGCCGACGAGCTTTATAAAGAGTTGCAGCGAAAAGGTATCCTTGTCCGTTATTTCGAGAAGCCGCTTTTGAAAAACAGCATCCGCATTAGCGTGGGCAAGCCGGAGCATACCGATGCCCTGCTAAAGGCGCTCCGCGAGATAAAAGACTGGTCGGTGACAGAACGATAAGGGCACACCCTCTTCTGGTCTAGTGAATCCGCTTGCGTACATATCTAGAGGTTTACACCGTTTGTGTTAATAATATTAACTTTTTCGTTCAATAACCTATTGACAAATAGGAAATATCTGTTATAATAGATAACAGTAAAGAGTGGGGGCTAACGATGGACGCAACCGATGAGATACTGAACAAAGTAGTGCAATTGCAGGACAGCCAGGACTACTCCGACCAGCAGATGGCCGAGAAAATAGGGTGCAGTCGGCCGCTTTACCAGCGGACACGCACCGGTAAGATACCGGTAGGCGGCACGTTTCTCAAGGGTGCCATGAAATTGCTGGCCCCGGCGGTGGTTGAAGGCAGGAAATCCGTAGTCCGGCGGGAAACGAAAGAAACGAATATAAATCTGGAGTTGAATATCGACGGTAGCGGTAAATGGGATATCAATACCGGAATCCGTATTTTCGACCACCTATTATCGGCGATGGTGAAGCACGGATTATTTGACATAAAGCTGACGGCCACCGGTGATGACCCGCATCACACCGTGGAAGACGTGGCGATTTGTCTGGGTAGAGCCTTCGGGGAAGCCCTGGGAGAAAAGCGGGGCATTGTCCGCATGGCGGATGTCATGGTGCCGATGGATGATGCTTTAGCCACGGTAATAGTAGACATCAGCGGAAGAGGATATTCCGTCTTGGATTTATCCTTCAATAGTAACGATATGCTCGGTTTTCCTGCCGACCTTATCCGCCATTTCCTGGAGTCCTTCGCGATTGAGTCCCGGATAAACCTGCATGCCAGGGTTCTGTACGGCAGCAACGACCACCACAAGGCGGAAGCGCTTTTTAAAGCACTGGGGCGGGCGCTGGACGCGGCCACCAGGATTGACCGGCGTATCAGCGGAGAGTTGCCCAGCACCAAGGATTTCTTAGAACGTTAGAATCTACTCCAGAAGGGCCAGCTGGCGGCCGGTTATCTTCTCGTAGGCCCGCACGTATCTCTTAGAAGTCGCTTCGATTACGTCCGGGGGAAGGGTGGGGGCCGGTGGCTCCTTGTTCCAGCCCGACGCCGCGAGCCAGTCGCGGACAGGCTGCTTATCGAAGCTTTCTTGAGACTGTCCTGCCCTGTACTGGTCGGCATCCCAGAAGCGCGAGGAATCCGGCGTTAGTATTTCATCAATCAGTGTCAGACGGCCGTTATCAATGCCAAACTCGAACTTGGTATCGGCAATAATGATGCCCTTGCTCCGGGCGTATTCACGGGCATAGTTATAGACAGCCAGGCTCTTTTCCTCCATCTCCAGGGCGGTGCGCAGGCCAATCAGCTTGATGATTTCCTCCGTGGTGATGGGCTCATCGTGGCCGGTCTCCGCCTTGGTGGTCGGGGTGAATATTGGTTTTTCCAATTCCTGGCTTTCCTTGAGTCCCCCGGGCATGGGGTTTCCTGAAACCGTACCGTGCTCTTTATACTCCGCCCAGGCCGACCCCGAAATGTAGCCACGGACCACGCATTCCACCGGTATGCGTTTTACTTTCTTGGTGACCATGGAGCGTCCCCTGAGATACGGTGGGTAAGCGAAACGGCTTTCGGCGGGCAGGTAAGAATCCAGGCTGTGTACATCATCGATAGCTTCGGTCATATGGTTGGGTATCATCTCCGCGGTGCGCCGAAACCAGAAAGAAGAGAGACGGTTCAGTACGTGGCCCTTGAGCGGGACGCCGTTGGGGAGCATCACGTCGAAAGCGGAGATGCGGTCGGTAGCTACCATAAGCAAATGGCTGCCGAGGTCGTAAGTATCACGTACTTTGCCGCGGATAAACATCGGCAGCGGCAGGTCTGTTTTCATCAATACGGTATCCATAACTATACCTTTCTACTCTGGTTATCTCCTGATAAACAGGCCTTCGGCCTGAGGACTATATGGCCCTTGGTCCCAATTCTATAGTATCGGGCATAATCCCCTGCCATTGCGACTTGGTCAGGCCCAGCCTGTGGAAGATTTCGTCCACGTGTTGCAGGTAGTGCTGGTAATCGAACAATGCCTCAAGCTCTCCCGCCGGCATGGTGCCGGTGACTTCAGCATCGGCCTTGAGCAGGGTCAGGAAGTTCCTGTTTCCCTTCCATGCCTTCATCGCGTTTCTCTGTACCATCTCGTAGGCCTTCTGTCGACTCAGCCCTTTATTGATAAGGGCCAGCATGACTCTCTGCGAGAAGACCAGGCCGCGGGTAAGGTCAAGGTTCTTTTTCATGCGGTGCGGGTAGACCTGCAGCCTTCTCATAACCGAGGTGAAGAGGGCCAGGATATAGTCCAGCACCAGGCAGGTATCGGGGAGAATAATACGTTCGTTGGAGGAGTGGCTGATATCGCGTTCGTGCCACAGGGAGATATTTTCCAGCGAGGTCAGGGCGCAACCCCGTGCCAGCCGAGCCAGGCCGGAGACACGCTCGCAGAGTTCCGGGTTGCGTTTGTGCGGCATGGCCGACGAGCCGGTCTGGCCGGTGCCGAAGGGCTCTTCGACCTCCCGGACCTCGGTCTTTTGCAGGGCCCTGATTTCCGTGGCGAACTTTTCCAGAGAGCCGGCCATGATGGCCAGGGTGGTGACGAACTGGGCATGGCGGTCGCGCTGGAGCACCTGGTTTGATATCGGGGCGGCGTCGAGTCCCAGTTTGTGGCAGGCTTTCTGTTCGACATTGGGGGTCACCGTGGCATAGGTGCCGACGGCCCCGGAAATTTTACCCACGGCAATGGTTTTCTTGGCTTCGGTAAGCCGGCGCAGGTTGCGCCGCATTTCTTCAACCCAGAGGGCCACCTTCAAACCGAAAGAGGTCGGCTCGGCATGTATACCGTGGGTACGGCCTATCATCACCGTGTATTTATGCTCTATCGCCCTCTGGGCCAGGATGGCCGTGAGTTCCTTGACATCCTGAATCAGGATGTCAGAGGCTTCTACAAGCTGGAGGCTGGTGGCCGTATCGATGACATCGGAGGAGGTCAGGCCGAGGTGAATGAAGCGCGACTCTTCGCCGAGACTCTCGGCCACGGAGCCGAGAAAGGCGGTCATGTCGTGGTGGGTCTCCTTGAGAATTTCCGCCATGCGCTTGAGGTTGCACTTGGCCAGTTTTATCTTGGGAATGGCTTTCCGGGGAATAACACCGAGCTCGGCCCAGGCATCGCAGACGGCTATCTCTACTTCAAGCCACTTATCGTACTTGTTTTCGTCTGACCATACCTTTTTCATTTCGGGTCGGGAATACCGTTCAATCATTACTTTCTCCTTTGTTTGCCAGTTGCTCTACGGAAGACTATCCCTGTAATTCGCTCCGGCATTTGTCGTAGGCCTCCCTGATTTTATCATGTTTCAGCCCCAGTATCTCGGCCGCCAGGTAAGCGGCGTTCTTGGTCCCGGTGCTGCCGATAGCCACGCAGGCGACCGGTATGCCGGCGGGCATCTGTACTATGGAGTAGAGGGCATCCACGCCGTTAAGCTCGCTGCTGGATATGGGTATGCCGATAACCGGCAGGGTAGTCCAGCTGGCCAGGACGCCGGGCAGGTGCGCCGCCATCCCGGCTGCGGCAATGATTACTTCTATGCCTCGCTCCCGGGCGGATAGAGCGTACTGCTTGGCCTTCTCCGGGGTGCGGTGGGCCGATATCACGTTGACCTCGTGGTCGATGCCGAGTTGCTTTAAGATGTCCAGCGTCGACTGGAGCGTTTCAGCATCCGATTTGGAACCCATCACCACGCCGACAAGTGGCATATTATTTACCTCGCTTTCTCGTCTCTGTCATTGCGAGCGCAGCGTGCCTGCACGCCGAAGTATGTTACGGCACGCAGGCGTGGCAATCCCCATCTGTGCCTTCGGGTAAGTTCTTCTTTATTCTGCACATCGCTGAATTGTTACTTCGGGATTGCTTCGTCGCTACGCTCCTCGCAATGACTTTAGGTAGGAGGGGTTTCGCCCCTCTAAAACTCCCCGTAACGTTAGGAAGCTTCGACCCTTCAATCATCCATTATTTGTTATATATCGGCAATATCCTTGCGGTAGTGGCATCCCTCGAAGTGAATCCGTGGTATATTTTTATAGACCTTTTCCCTGGCTTCCGCCAGGTCTTTACCGGTGGCTACCACGGTGAGGATACGGCCGCCGCTGGTAAGCACCTGTCCCTCCGGACTGACCCTCGTTCCGGCATGAAATAACATGATATCCTTATCAACATCGTCCAGGCCGCTGACGGGGAAGCCGGTCTGATATTTACCCGGGTAGCCGCCCGACGCCATAACGACGCCGACACAGGCATCGTCACTGCATTCGATGTTCATTTTATCGAGTTCGTTATTGACCACTGCCATCATAATGTCCACCAGGTCGGTCTTGAGGCGGGGCAGGACGACCTGCGCCTCCGGGTCGCCGAAGCGGGCATTAAATTCTATCACTTTCGGCATATTATTGGTAATCATCAGGCCGCCGTAGAGGATGCCTTTATAGGGTCGGCCTTCATCCGCCAGGGCCAGGACGGTCGGCTCCATGATGGTCTTGATAATGATGTAGCCCAGTACGTCGGTGTAAAACGGGGGAGGACTGTAGCTGCCCATGCCGCCGGTATTCGGCCCCTGGTTGCCGTCGTATATCCGCTTGTAGTCGCAGGCGGGCACCGTCGGGACGACCGTGCGACCATCGGAAAAGGTGAAGAAGCTCATCTCCCTGCCGAAGAGGTGTTCTTCGATAACCACCCGGCTGCCCGCGGCGCCAAAAGATTTGGCCTTCATCATGCCGGTAAGCGTTTCTTGGGCTTCGGGGACGGATTCGGCGATGATGACCCCCTTGCCGGCGGCCAGCCCGTCGGCCTTGATAACGATGGGGGGAGTCTTATCTTGCACGTATGCTCTGGCTTTTTCGTAATCGGAGAAGCTGGCGCTTTGAGCGCAGGGTATGGCGTGTTTCTGCATTAAATCTTTGGCGAAGACCTTGCTCGACTCAATCTCGGTAGCGGCCTGGCTGGCGCCGAAGACGGCCATACCGCTGGAGATAAAGCGGTCGGCAATGCCAGCCGCCAGGGGTCCCTCCGGGCCGACGACGGTGAGGTCGACCTTGAGGCCTTTGGCCGCTTTCAGCAGCCCCTCGACATCCCCGGCCTTGATGTCCAGGTTTTGAGCGAGCTTAGCTGTCCCGGCGTTACCGGGAGCGGCGAATATTTCATCAACCCTCGGGCTTTGAGCCAGCTTCCAGACCAGGGTGTGTTCCCTGGCGCCACTACCAACTACTAATATATTAATCTACCTCACCCCCTTTAGGACTATGTCATTGCGAGTCCCTATGTTATTCTGAGTCCCCGATGTCATTGCGAGCGCAGCGTGCCTGCACGCCGAAGTATGTTACGGCACGCAGGCGTGGCAATCTCTATTTACCTCACCCCCTGTGCCGATGCTTTATCTACCTCAACCCCCGTATCCCCCCGTTTGTTATCTTTTCCCACCCTGCTGCCCTCGTAACATCGGAGGCTTAACCCGCTGGTATTTCCCCTCCAAAATCCCTCTCGGTCTCCCTTTACCAAAGGGAGAAGCTATTATGTTTCTCCACCCTTTTTAAAGTTTCCCCCTTTGAAAAAGGGGGACTAAGGGGGATTTTATTAACTTCGCCCCTCTTGGACGCCCCGAGTATATTTTTGGGGTTATCCCTTTAAGCTATCCTGTTAAAAGTTCCCAAGCTCCCAGATATTCTTTTAGCAGGTTTCGCCTTAGCTCGTTCCCATGCTTTGTATCTTTTGAGTCTATGCCTAGCCTATACTGATACCAGCCTTTTTTTGACTTAAAAACATTTGCGTAATCCATAAAGACTTTAGATGGTAAAATCCACATTTCGGGCGACTTCTTTGACATATCGACGCAGACTACGAACAACCCCTTACCTTCATACAGCTCAAGGTCACAGACATTAAACCAACCTGCTTGCTCATCTGATTCTGTTGATTTCACCTGAATTTGTATATAGGTGCCGTCCTTTTTCTTTATTATGGTGTCAATTCCTATATCTACGATTGGAATATAAAGGTCAGCATCTTGTTTTAGCAGTTCAGAAAAAACTAGAAATTCGGCAGACTTCCCTTTGTATAATTGGTGCGTACTGACCATTATTAGTTCCTTACTCCCATTCAATAGTTGATGGTGGCTTGGAGGTTATGTCGTAGACGACGCGGTTGATGCCGTCCACCTCGTTGACGATGCGGTTGGAGATACGCGCCAGCAGGTCGTAGGGCAGGCGGGCCCAGTCGGCGGTCATGGCGTCATCGCTGGTGACGGCGCGGATGGCGGCCAGGTAACCGTAGGTGCGGTAGTCCCCCATAACGCCCACCGAGCGGACATCGGTAAGGACGCAGAAGCTCTGCCAGAGCTGGCGGTAAAGTTTCGCCTTTTTAATCTCATTCATCAGGATAAAGTCGGCGCTGCGCAGGATTTCCAGCTTTTCTCTGGTGACTTCGCCGATGCACCTGATGGCCAGTCCGGGGCCGGGGAAGGGCTGACGCCAGACCATCTCCTCAGGCAGGCCAAGCTCGGCACCCACCAGGCGCACCTCATCCTTAAAGAGATAGCGCAGAGGCTCCAGCAGGTTGAGGGTCATCCTGGCGGGCAGACCGCCGACGTTGTGGTGCGATTTTATCTTGGCTGAAGCGGTGCTTACCGAAGAAACACTCTCAATGACATCCGGGTAGAGCGTACCCTGGGCGAGAAAGTCGACCTTGCCGATTTTGTTGGCTTCCTCCTCGAATACCCTGATGAACTCTTCCCCGATGATTTTACGTTTCTCCTCGGGGTCGATGACGCCTTTAAGTCGGTTAAGGAACCTGTCGGTAGCGTCGATATGTATGATGTTCATACCCAGGTTGTTCTGAAAGACCTTGAGCGTTCTATCCGCTTCCTCGCGGCGGAGCAGGCCGTTATTAACGAAAATGCAGGTAAGCTGGTCGCCGATAGCCCGGTGGATAAGGGTGGCGACAACGGAAGAATC
>DAOUEB010000001.1:0-7137 GCA_034430675.1 Dehalococcoidales bacterium | reverse complement strand
TAGAATGTCTGAATCAGACTGACGAGGAACCTTTTACCGCGGAACCGATTGAAGTGAATGAAACTGGCGATGGGTATGCAAATCACGGAACCGATGACAGCCGAGCTTACGGCTATCATCAACGACCTCCCGGCTATCTGCATAACCTCCGGGTCAAAGGAAATAATAAGTTCTACAGCCTTTACCAGGCCGTGCCATATCTCTGTCAATTAACTCAAGCTCCATCATATGTTATTTCATATATTCAGGAACAGGCTTGGTGTAGTCTTCAACCGGGGGACAACCAGGCATATCGCAGCTGGCAATCGGGAAGAAAAGGGGACGTCCGTACTCTGCCGTCCCGTAAGTGCCGATTATCTCCTGGACTTCAGGGGAAATAAGCCAGTTAATAAACTGATTGGCGATATCGATTTTGGCCTTTGGATGCGTTTCCGGGTTAATGGCTATCGCCGCATATACATTGAGGAATATCGAGTCTTTATCCACAATCGGCTCTAAGCTCAGGTCGCTCTTGAAATTATAGGCCAGGAAAGTCGATATATCCGCCAAGACGTATGCCTGCATCTCGTTAGCCATCAGCAGCGTGGGCCCCATACCTTTACCGGCCTCAACATACCAGTTACCCGAATTGCGGACATCCTCGTAATCGAACCCGGCTTCCCTCCAGATAAGTTTTTCCTTGGCGTGGGTGCCGGAATCGTCGCCCCTGGAAACGAATTTTACAGTGTCGGCGTCCTTCATACCTTCGTCGTGCAATTTCTTTAATGCTTCAGCCGCCGTTGAACCGGTGATACCCGCCGGGTCATCAGGAGGTCCGGCAATCAGGAAGAAATTATAGCCGAAATTCCTGCGGTTGATACCGTAACCATCGGCGATGAACACGTCTTCTCTAGCTCTATCATGCACAATGATGGCATCGACATCACCTCTTCTGCCGTACTCAAGAGCAATACCTGTGCCGGCATAGACAATATCCATTTCCACATTGGCCAGCTCCTCGAATATCGGCTCAAGGTGATACCAGAGACCGGTATCGTAGAGACTGGTGGTAGTGGCTATTTTAAATCTCACCAGAGGGTCGTGTAACGCGAATTGCGCTTCCGATTCTTCTTCGGTGCAGCCGATTACGCCCGGAATCAGACCAATCAGCAAGGCTACAATCAACAGAGCACCGGCTATTTTGCTTCCATTGTTAAATTTCAAAGGCACAGTTTCTCCTCCTTTCGTATACTGTACCATGTGTTTGTTCTAATTGCAATAGTACAAATATATAATCAGACACCGGTGGCACCGCGTCTTTGACGCGATTTAAGCCCTGTGTTACAATTTATATCGGTATTCTTCCTGTTGAAATATACCCCCGAAAATGTAATATCCTGTCGGACGAGGAAGTAGCTACGCTTATGAAAATCAGTAAAGTCGGCGTGGTCGGCTGCGGGCAGATGGGCGGTGGTATCGCCCAGGTATGCGCTCAATCGGGATATACGGTCGTCGTCTCCGAAATTAGTAATGAGCTGTTGAAGAAGGGATTCGCGGCAATCGAGTCCTCGCTGGACAGGAGCGTGCAGAAGGAAAGGATAACACGGCAGGACAGGGATGCCACTCTGGCACGCATCAGGGGAACGACCGATACCCGGGACTTCGGTGAATGCGACCTGGTAATTGAAGCCGCCGTGGAGAACCTGAACCTGAAGAAGAAGATATTCGGCGAGTTGGACAGGGTCTGCCCGGAACATACGATACTGGCCACCAATACCTCCTGCCTTCCCGTCACGGACATGGCAGCGGCTACGGGACGACCGGACCGGGTGCTGGGGATGCACTTCTTCAATCCGGTGCCGGTGATGAAACTGCTGGAGATAATCAGAACGACCGCCACCAGCGAGGCGACCATCGAGGCAGGCAAGAGCTTCGGTCAGTCCCTGGACAAGACGTTTGTCATCGTTCAGGACTCGCCCGGCTTTATCGTCAACCGTCTCGTCACGCCGCAGATTCTCAACGCCATCCGCATGGTCGAATCCGGCATCGCCACTGCCAAAGATATCGATACCGCGATGTCCCTGGGCTTGAATTACCCGATGGGACCGCTAGCCCTGACCGACCTCATCGGACTGGACACGGTCTTATTTATCGCCAACGGCATCTACGACAAGCTCCGCGACGAGCAGTACGCCACGCCGGCACTCCTGAAAGACATGGTCGCCGCCGGGCAACTCGGACGTAAAACGGGCAAGGGGTTTTACGAATATACGTAGAAGGATGAAAACCATTCCCTGGGCGAGCGGTAAGGTAGAATGAGAGTGTTTAACAATAGCCTGGTGTCATTCCCGCACACCAATTGTCATTCCAGCGAAAGCTGGAATCCAGAACTTCCACGCTGTCATTCCCGCAAAGGCGGGAATCCAGAGGGGGTAAGGGGAGCTGGATTCTCGGGTCAAGCCCGAGAATGACATTATCAAACAGTCTCTAGTATTCTATCCGTAACTATTAAAGGAGAACGATGATGAGTATCGAAGGGAAAGTAGCCCTGGTCACGGGCGGCTCCGGCGGACTGGGAAGGGTGCATTGCCTGTCCCTTGCCAGAGCCGGCTGTAACGTCGCCGTTGCCGGTCACAGCCACATGGAGAAAGCGGAAGCAGTAGCCAAGGAAATCAAAGCTATGGGGAGTCAGGCGCTGGCGGTGGCGATGGATGTCGCCAACCTGGATGAGGTTGAAGCCGCCGTCAGTATGGTGGAGAAAGTGCTGGGGCCGGTGGACATTCTCGTTAATAACGCCGCTTATGGCATCGTGCGCGCGGTGACCATCGCCAAGATGAAAATCCGGGACTGGGCCAAGGATTTAAGCGTCAACCTGACCGGCCCGTTCAATACCATCAAGTGCTGCCTGCCGGGCATGCTGGAGCGGGACTGGGGACGCATTATCAACATCTCTTCCATTGCCGGTACCATGGGCGGCGCTGGCCAGTGCAGCTACGCCACGACCAAGGCCGGACTTATCGGTCTTACCAAGACGGTGGCGCTGGAGGGGGCCCGCAAGGGCATCACCTGCAATGCCATCGTGCTCGGGGTATTCGACGGCGGCAGCTGGCACGAGGTAGCCCCGGAATTCCAGGAGCGCATCGTCAAGCGCATGGCCATACGCCGAACGGGTACCCCGCAGGAACTCAGCAATGTGCTCCTTTTCCTGGCTTCCGAAGAATCGAGCTATGTCACCGGTGAAGCCATCGAGGTCAGCGGTGGCGCCAGCCTTTTCACTTTCTAATGCAGGCTATGTCATTCTGGCGAAGGCCAGAATCCAGACCTCTCCTTATCCCCGCCACTGGATTCCAGCTTTCGCTGGAATGACAAAATTAAGAAACAACGAACGAAAGGAGAAAATACATGAGTGAAGCTGTCATTGTCAGTGGTGTCAGAACAGCGATAGGTAATTATGGCGGTGCCCTGCAGGACGTACCGGCGGTAAAGCTGGGCAGCATCGTTATCGAGGGGGCCCTCAAGAAGGCAGGCCTGAAACCGAAGGGAGACGCCAGCTACGCACCGGAGTCACTTAAGGACGAAGGACTTATCGAACTGGAGAAGAAATACTATAACTGGGATGATTCCCTCCAGGAAGTCCTGGTGGACGAGGTAATCATGGGGAACGTCATCCAGGCAGGTCAGGGACAGAACCCCGCCCGCCAGGCAGCCATCTACGCCGGCATCCCCAAGGAAGTCAGCGCCTTCACGGTTAACAAGATTTGTGCCTCCGGCATGAAAGCGGTAGCCCTGGCCGCGCAGGCAATCAAGACCGGCGATGCCGAGGTTATCGTGGCCGGTGGTATCGAAAACATGAGCGCCGTCCCCTACTATGTCCCCAGGATGCGGTGGGGAGCCAGGATGTTCAACGCCGAGATGGTCGACGGCATGGTTCACGACGGACTCTGGGAGATATTCTACAACTACCACATGGGCGTGACCTCGGAGAACATCGCCGAGAAATACGGTATCACCAGAGAGGAACAGGACAAATTCGCCCTGGAAAGCAACAACCGCGCTCTGGCGGCCACCAGAGATGGCATCTTCAAGGAAGAGATAGTGCCGGTGGAGGTTAAGGTCAAGCGCGAGACCAGGATGTTCGATATCGATGAACACCCCAGGGAGACCTCGATGGAGCTTCTGGGCAAGCTGCCAACGGTATTCAAAGCGGATGGCGGCGTCACCGCCGGTAACGCTTCGGCCATAACCGATGCCGGAGCCGCTCTGGTAGTGATGTCGGCAGAGAAAGCCAGGGAACTCGGCCTGAAACCGATGGCGACCATCCGTGCCTATGCCGCCGGCAGTGTCGACCCGGCTTACATGGGCCTGGGCGTAATACCGGCCACCAAGAAAGTGCTCAAGCTGGCCGGACTTACCCTGAAAGATATCGACTACATCGAGCTGAACGAAGCCTTTGCTTCACAGTCGCTGGGCTGTATCAAAGAGTTGAATTTTGATATGAGCAAGACGAACCTCCACGGCGGCGGAATATCACTGGGGCATCCCATCGGCTGCACCGGTGCCAGGATTCTGGTGACGCTTGCTTACGAGATGGCGCGGCGTGACCTTCAGCTCGGCCTGGCGACACTGTGTATCGGTGGCGGTCAGGGGATGTCAACCATTATCGAGAGAAAGTAAGACTAGCCCCGTTTTTCGTATTCGGGACACCAGGTGGCGTTGGGGCGTGCTGGATTGTGGCAGGCCCCGCGCCAGTTCCACTTGCAGCTATCGCAGAGGATAACATTCATCCCCAGCCACTTTTTTACACTGATGGTGAACCTGTCTTTCCAGCCGGGCCCCGCCTTTGATTTCATGTTCAGTCCTTCTCGATTCCAATTTTAGTTTAACAAACATGATGCTATCGGGCAATAATTGTGCTAAAATACCTTAGAGCTTGACCTGAGGGGTAAACAGTCATGGCCAGAATAACGGGCAGGAAAAAGGGGACCGACTGGAAAAAGGGAATAAAAGAGGAACAGGTACGGGAAGAACCCCTGCACATCGAGACGATTAAGTGGGGCGATTTGACCTGGGTCAATATTCAGCCCCCGACCGAGCGGGAGATTGAATACCTGGAGGAAAACTACCATTTCCATCCTCTGGACCTGGATGACTGTCTCAGTCGCAAGCAGATTCCCAAGGTAGACGAATATCCGGATTACCTGTTCGTCATCTTCCACCTGCCGGTTTTCGATAAAGAAACGAGGGTTACCACCAAGCGGCAGTGGTCGGCCTTCGTCGGCGAGAAATTCCTCATCACGCTGCATACCGGGGAATTGAGAACACTGACCGCCCTTTTCCGGGACTGCCAGGCTAACGAGGATTCCCGCGAAGAGTATTTCAGCAATGGCTCCGGTTACCTGCTGTACCGGATACTCGACCGTTCCATCGACTCTTATTTCCCCGTCCTAGATAAAATCCTCAGCCTGATGGAAGACATGGAGGACAATGTCTTCGATGAGGATATCGAGACGGCTAAAGAGCTAAGTATATTACGACGGGACATCATCGCCCAGCGGCGCGTGATGTTCCCCACGCGCACGCTCTTTATGTCCCTGGAAAGAAGACTGAAAAGATTTACCAAAGTGGACCTGACCGTATATTTCGGCGACCTTATGGACCACATGAACAAGATATGCGATACCCTGGATGAATTAAAAGAGGTTATAGAGGTATTTAAAGATACGGACTATACCCTGGCCACCTATCGCATCAACCGGGTCACGCGTCTGTTGACCATCTTTTCCACGATTGTCCTGCCGTTCTTAATAGTTTCCAGCCTTTACGGGATGAACGTCACACTACCCGGCGGACTGGAAGGGGGAAGCATACAATCATTCCTTATATTGCTGCTGGTGATGTTGATTATTGCCGGCGGCATGCTCTTCTTCTTCCGCCGCCGCCGCTGGATTTAGGAAATGAATATCTCATACCGCCTGGTGATAATCATCGCCGTTTTTATCACCTGCCTTATTACCGCCAACATCGTTGCCGTTAAAGTAATCAGCCTCGGCCCATTTACCCTGCCGGCGGCCATTTTCGTCTTTCCGCTGAGCTACATCTTCGGCGATGTCCTAACCGAGGTCTACGGCTACCGCGTGGCGAGGAGGGTCATCTGGCTCGGTTTCATCTGCAACCTGATTTTCGTCTTCTTCGCCTGGGTGGGGCAGGTACTGCCCGCGGCTGTCTTCTGGGAGGGGCAGGGGTCTTACGAAAGCATCCTGGGCTATACGCCGCGACTGCTGGCCGCCTCATTCCTCGGTTACCTGGCCGGGGAGTTCGCTAACTCCGCCATCCTGGCCAGGATGAAAATACTGACTAAAGGCCGCTGGCTGTGGAGCCGGACCATCAGCTCGACGATAATCGGGCAGGGGCTGGACACATCCATATTCATTACCCTGGCCTTCATCGGCACGGGCGCTTCCGTGCCGGTAATGATACTGCACCACTGGTTCGCCAAGATAGTCATCGAGGCCGCATGCACTCCGGCTACCTACGCCGTCGTCAACTGGCTGAAGAAAAAAGAAGGCATTGACACTTACGATTATAAAACCAGGTACAATCCTTTTATAATATCGGAAAAGGGGCAATCGTAATGAGAGTTAAGATTCTCGGCGCGCACAACATAGAGTTACAGGACACCCGGTGTATCAGCCTGTTAATCGACGATATCCTGGCGATAGATGCCGGCGCACTTACGTCCAGCCTGTCCTTAGCGGCGCAGCAGAAGCTCAAAGCC
Source organism: Dehalococcoidales bacterium (assembly GCA_034430675.1). GTDB lineage: Bacteria > Chloroflexota > Dehalococcoidia > Dehalococcoidales > RBG-16-60-22 > JAFGPF01. The sequence continues at coordinate 383 of DAOUEB010000001.1, read as the reverse complement.
GTCCTGCTCACCCACCAGCATTACGACCACATGAGGGACATACCGGCCATAGGTATGAATTTCTATCTTTACGAGAATACCATCGATGTCTACTCTACCCTGCCCGTCCGTGAAGCCCTGTCCGAGTATATGCTGAACGATATCCTCTACCCCGATTTTATGGAGAAGCCCCCGGGGAAACCGGCGATACGGTTCAATACGATGGAACCCGGCCGTACGGAGTCAATCGCCGATTATAATGTATTGCCGGTATCCGTCAGTCACGCTGTACCCACCGTCGGCTACGAGGTTACTTCTCCCGACGGTAAAAAAGTATTTTACACGGCGGACACCGGACCGGGACTTGACGAATGCTGGAAGCAGGTATCGCCCGACCTGCTCAT